>NZ_JAAHGU010000058.1:0-40704 GCF_010692685.1 Okeania sp. SIO2F5
ACTGCTCCATGGCCTCTGGAGTCAGCCAAAAAGTGAGACTCCCTCGCTGCTTTAAGGAGGCATCATACTCAGACCAGTTTTTGAGTCGATACAAGGACTTGGAGTTGGATTTAGACTTACTCTTACTCATATCTGCTGAGTGTAGTTTCGTGTACCATCTTGACTTCTTTATTTTTACCCTAAACATCATCTTTTGTGCAACAAAGCCGAAAAAAAGTGCAAAAAATGCTTTATGTATGTAATATCAAATCCGTTTAATTGGACATAAAAAAAATCTTCAATCGTCATAACTACCCTCATCTTTGTAATTCTTTCTCCTCCTGACTCCTGTCTCCTGACTCCTGAGGACTCCTAACTTAACCATTCTATGGCTGTTTAACCGGATTTGATATAATGTGTAATTTCCACTTTTATGTCTATTTAATTTATAAGTATTCAATCAGAGTTGAAAAAACCATCTTCTGACTTCAATGGCAAATCTCTCCCTGCTCTCTACTGACTGCTTTTCTCCCTAGCTAAATGTAGCAAAATTTTGAGATTTGGTATTATGGCAGGGAATAGGGAATATCAAATCCGTTTAATTGCACATAGCTCCAATTTAGACAGATAGGGAATAGTGAAATTTATAGCAATACTAAAAACGTTGAAGGGTTTAGCATCCTCTACAGAGAACAGACTACTGAATTGAAGTGAGGTTGTTCAACCAGATTTCATATAACAGGCAATAATGGGAAAAGTATTTCCCTATCTAACGTTCATCATCAGTCTATTTGCTCACCAAATCGTTCCTTTCTATATGATTTAAAAATTTAGTTGATTTTAGTGATTTTGTTGAATAATTATTAAAGATTTAAGCTCAGTCTTAAAGCAAAATTAAACAACAAACAAGTTGTTTATTAAACAAGATGAAAAAAATGTAATAAAATGTGAATCAAGTGGTTCAAAAAAATAGTAATATGTAACAATATAAATAAATTAAAACTTGAATAAGCAGGCAGTAAATATTAAGTAAATATCGACTACTATCAAAAGCAAATACCAAGAGCAGTAAGTTGAGGAGTATTATAGAAATGGAAACTGCCACGAAAGATACTAAAAGCAAAGATTCTCAACAACAAAAAAAGGGTAATCCTAGTGGCGATAAACGCTTTAAACAGTTAGATATTACAATGAAGCGGAATCAATATCGTCAAGATTCTTTAATTGAAGTATTGCATAAAGCACAATCAGTATTTGGTTATTTAGAATCTGATGTTTTGATGTATATAGCACGAGGTTTAAAGTTACCATTGAGTAGAGTTTATGGAGTAGCAACTTTTTATCATATTTTTTCACTTAAGCCTAATGGTGCTCATACTTGTGTGGTATGTATGGGTACTGCTTGTTATGTAAAAGGTGGTGGAGAGGTAATTAAAACATTAGAAAAAGAACTAGAAATAAAACTAGGAGAAACAACAGCAGACGATCAAATTTCTCTGATGGCAGCTCGTTGTTTAGGTGCTTGCGGGATTGCGCCAGCAGTGGTTTTTGATGGTAGCGTCGCAGGTAAACAAACTCCAGAATTAGTTATGGAAAAAATTAAAGGTTGGCAGGAGTAAATTTAGCCAAAAATCAACAGTCAAAATTCCATGGGTAAACATAGATATTTAGGTAAAGTTTTACCTGATTAAAAGTTGATATTTTTTGATTGTGGAAATATTTAAAGCTAGAAAAAGAATCCAGTTGTGAAGTTAGAATATTTAGGTAAGATGGAAACTAAGAAAAACTGGTAGTCCTGCATAGTAATGGTATACAAGAAACAAGGGATGCTTGGCACGGGAGCAAGATGCTCCCACTGCCGTACCTCGTAACAAAAATAATGCAACGCACGACCATGACAATGCACCACCACCGAAAAACAATCTCACTTAATTACTTAATGATCTATTTTTTTTTACTGACTTAATAAATCAAAATCAAACTCAAGAAAAGAAAAAAAAGCTATAGCACTACGCAAATAGGGCGCGGACATTTATAAATGCTCAAAGTTAGTCAGGGATGACTTCTGATTTCTAACTTTTAACTTCTGACTTCTGACTTGCGCTGTTAGTCAGGGATGACTTCTGATTTCTAACTTTTAACTTTTAACTTCTGACTTCTGATGTCTAACTTTTGACTTGCGCGTAGCGCTATAACTGCCGATCGCTCAGTGCTAATAACTAGAAATAAGAAAGGAGAACAAAATATGGACTATCAAGACTTGCTCGACATTGCCGAAACAGAAAAAAATAGACAAAAAAGCATTCGCGTTCACTGCTGCACATCTACAGGTTGTCAAGCGGCTAATTCTGTAGATGTGATGAAAAACATGAAAAATGCAGTTAAAACAGCAGGGTTGGAAGAACGTGTCGAAGTAGTAGGAGTAGGTTGTATGGGATTTTGCGGACGCGGTCCCCTGGTACAAATAGACCCCGACGACACCCTCTACGAAGAAGTAGAACCCGAAAACGCTGCCAGTATTATCGACGCACTCAATGGCGGTACTACCGAAGTCATTAAAGGCGACTCCCAACACCCATTCTTTTCTCATCAACTCCGCATCGTCAGAGAACACACAGGCAAAATTAATCCCGAACGCATCGAAGAATATGTCGCCGTCGGTGGATATCAATCTCTTTACCACGCATTACATGAAATGACTCCCAGTGAAGTCGTGGACGAAATTACTCGCAGTGGTTTGCGCGGTCGGGGTGGTGGCGGTTATCCCACTGGCTTAAAATGGGCAACCGTTGCCAAAATGCCAGAAGGTCAGAAATATATTATCTGCAACGGTGACGAAGGAGATCCAGGTGCATTTATGGACCGGAGCGTATTAGAAAGCGACCCCCATTTAGTATTAGAAGGAATGGCGATCGCTGGTTATGCTGTGGGAGCAAATCACGGTTTCATTTACGTTCGTGCTGAATATCCTCTCGCCATCCAACGATTACAAAAAGCTATTCAACAAGCCAAAAAATATGGACTCTTGGGTAGTCAAATATTCGACTGTCCTTTTGACTTCAAAATTGACATCCGTATCGGTGCTGGTGCATTTGTTTGTGGAGAAGAAACCGCTCTAATTAAATCAGTGGAAGGTAAACGTGGCAACCCTGTACCCCGTCCGCCATATCCTGCTCAGTCTGGACTTTGGGGATATCCAACTCTAATTAATAACGTGGAAACTTTTGCCAATATTGCCCCTATTCTGAAAAAAGGCGCAGAGTGGTACGCTAGTATTGGTACTGAAAATAGTAAAGGCACAAAAATATTCGCTCTCACAGGTAAAGTTAGAAATAACGGTTTAATTGAAGTACCGATGGGAATTACTCTGCGGGAAATTGTTGAGGAAATGGGAGGTGGTGTTCCTGGTGGGGAAGTGAAAGCGGTACAAACAGGGGGACCTTCGGGTGGCTGTATTCCTGTTTCCATGATTGACACTCCTGTAGACTATGACTCTCTGAGCAAAGTTGGTTCCATGATGGGTTCGGGTGGTATGGTGATTATGGATAAGGAAACTAGCATGGTTGAGGTGGCGCAGTTTTACATGGAATTTTGTCGTGGTGAAACTTGTGGAAAATGTATTCCTTGTCGCACTGGTACGGTGCAGTTATATGCTTTGCTGACTAAGATTTTGAATAAACAGGCGACTGCTATAGATCTAGAAAGGTTGGAGGAGTTGTCTTATGTGGTGAAAGATACTAGCTTGTGTGGTTTGGGGATGACTGCACCTAATCCGGTTTTGAGTACGTTGCGCTATTTTAAGCAAGAATATCTAGATTTATTGCAGGAGTCGGAGTTTTCTAGCAATGGTAAGGTATTAACTTAGGAGTCAGGAGTCAGAACTCAGGAGTCAGGAGAGAAGAAGGAGGTGCGCTATTAACTTGAAATGATATTAGGAGTCAGGAGTCAGGAGAAAGGAAGTTTTTGTGCTATTAACTTGAAATGATATTAGGAGTCACGAGAATGTAGGAGATGGCGATCGCCTTGCTAGAGAAGTCAACTAACAGGGAATTTGGATGAAAGAGTAACTCAAATACTAACTCCCTAAATATTTAAGTGGTTTATAACAGTTGAAAAGCTCTGCGATTTTACTTTTAGAAGAGGTGTAATATCAAATCAGCTTAGTTCGTTCTAAAAAAATGTTCTCTTCACGAGCGCCATTGCCAAATCTTTCTTAATCTCCCTATATCCTCATCTTCTCATCCTGGGAGGGGTTAGGGGTGGGTCTCCACAGTATGAATCTAGTTACACCAATGCTACCGGATTTGATATAATTTTAGGAGAAAATAAATATGTCAGTAAAAACGTTAACTATTGATGGCAATCAAATTGCAGTGGAGGAGGGAACTGCTATTCTTGAAGCAGCTAAGGAAGCAGGGGTTCGTATTCCTACTCTCTGTCATTTGGAAGGAGTTACGGATATTGGTGCTTGTCGGTTGTGTCTGGTAGAAGTTTCTGGGACGAGAAAATTATTGCCTGCTTGCGTGACTGAGGTTGCCGAGGGAATGGAAATTCAGACTCAAACTCAGAAGTTGCAAGAATATCGACGGATGTTGGTGGAATTGTTATTTTCTGAGGGCAATCATGTTTGTGCGGTTTGTGTTGCGAATGGGAATTGCGAATTGCAAAATATGGCAGTAGAGGTGGGGATGGATCATACTCGGTTTCCCTATCGTTTCCCAGACCGGGGAATGGATCTATCTCACAAGCAGTTTGGTATAGACCATAATCGTTGTATTTTGTGTACTCGTTGCGTGCGGGTTTGTGATGAAATAGAAGGAGCGCACGTTTGGGATGTGGGAAGTCGTGGTGCTGCTTGTTATATTGTTTCTGGTTTGAATCAACCTTGGGGAGAGGTGGATGCTTGTACTGCTTGCGGTAAGTGTGTGGATGCTTGTCCCACTGGTGCAATTTTCCGTAAGGGGGCAACGGTAGCTGAAATGGAGCGCGATCGCTCTAAGTTAGAATTTTTGGTTAATGCTAGGGAAAATAAACAATGGACAAGGTAAATGAAGTCTGAAGTCTGAAGTCTGAAGTCTGAAGTTAATTTGTTTGATTTCTATTTTGGCTAATCTATTTATTGTGGATAGTAAAAGGTGTTTTAGAGCAACTATTGAAATTATAGTTAGAGACTGAATTTATAAAATTCCCTGTTCCCTATTCTCTATTCCCTATTCCCTACTCCTTATTCCCTAATTAAAGGTATTAATTATGTCGAAAAAAATAAATAAAGTCTGCCACAGTTTAGTAGGGTGCGTTGCAACGCACAATTAATTACAGATAACAGATAATTGCCTAGCGCTGTAAAAGTAGCGATAACCTAATAAAAAGTCAAGCACGCAAGCAAATACTATTCCTTTGAAACAGAAAATTTGAGTGCTTTTATATTCCCTGTTCCCTGTTCCCTATTCCCTGTTCCCTAATTGAAGGTATTAATTATGTCAAATAAAATAAAATTTGCCACAGTTTGGTTAGCTGGATGTTCTGGTTGTCATATGTCGTTTCTCGACTTAGATGAATGGTTGTTTGAACTTGCGAATCATGTTGAGGTTGTTTATAGTCCGGTGGGAAGTGATATTAAAGAATATCCAGAAAATGTTGATGTTTGTTTGGTGGAAGGAGGTATTGCTAATCAGGATAATTTAGAAATAATTTTTGAGGTGAGGAAAAAGACTAAAACGTTAATTTCTTTTGGTGATTGTGCTGTTACTGCTAATGTGCCAGCTATGCGAAATATGTTGGGTGGTACGAAACCTGTTTTAGAAAGAAGTTATTTAGAGTTAGCAGATGAAAATAAGCAATTACCAAATTCGCCGGGAATTGTACCAGAATTACTTGATAAAGTTCGACCAGTGCATGAAGTTGTTCCAGTGGATATTTTTATGCCTGGATGTCCGCCTTCTGCTGATCGAATTAAGGCGACTTTAGAACCTTTATTAAAGGGTGAAATGCCAAAAATGGCAGGTAGAGAAATGATTAAGTTTGGGTAAAAGAAGAAGAAGTCAGGAGACAGGAGTCAGGAGACAGAATTAAGCTAGGGTAGGTTGGGTTAAGCGGTAGCGCAACCCAACAGATATATATTGAAGAAGGAGTTAGGAGACAGGAGTCAGGAGACAGAATTAAGCTAGGGTAGGTTGGGTTAAGCGGTAGCGCAACCCAACAGATATATATTGAAGAAGGAGTCAGGAGACAGGAGTCAGGAGACAGAATTAAGCTAGGGTAGGTTGGGTTAAGCGGTAGCGCAACCCAACAGATATATATTTTTGTTAGGTTTATCTTCCGGATAAGCTCGGCGAACATTCCTCAACTGAACCCACAGTATTAGTTAGTCAAAAAAAACTGATGAAAAAACACAAAATAAGTCTGATTTTAACTGTTATATCCTGTGGAATTTTAATACTTTTATCTTTATTAAATACTCCCGAGTCTTTAGCTACTCAACAAGCAAGAATTTCTCAGATTATTGATGGAGATACTGTAGACATTAGTCTGTCACAATGTCGAGTTCCTTGGAAAGGAAATTCACAACTTTGTAGAATTCGTTTAGCCTGTATTAATACTCCAGAAAGAGGAGAAAAACCTTTTTTTGATGATGCTAAAAACCGAATTGCAGAGTTGCTACCTATCGGAACAAAAGTTACTATTAGAGATACAGGTGATACTAGCTACAATCGTATGGTGGCAGAAATATTTAAAGATAATACTTCCATTAATTTACAACTGGTTAGTGAAGGAAAAGCTTCCCTTTTCTGTAAACATCTAAATGATACTTGCCCTAGTTTAAAAACTGCTTACTTGAATGCTCAAAATTCTGCCAAACAAGCAGGTTTAGGTATCTGGAATTCTCGACAACCTTGGCAAAAAGCCCGCATTTGTAATTAGAAGAAAACTGATAAACAAAGTAGAGGTAGTTTTGAGAAATAAATTTTATAATATTCTCAAAACCTAGTGCCGCTACGCAGAAGTTAAAAGTCGTAGGGGCGTTAACGATAGTTATGCGAAGCAAATGCCATTCGCCCTCAAAAGTATTGATTGGTAAAGCTATTAGAATTTTGTAACTGGTTAGTTATTTCTGCCATCCTACACTAGAGTTTAATTTAAGTAAGTTAGGTTTTGTTTCCTCAAGCAAAACTACTAAAATTACTTTCCTTTTACCTTCTAATAATGACAATTTTTAACGCCAACCTACACATCTTTTTTGTTGGGTTGCGCTCTCGCTTAACCCAACCTACTAAAATTACTTACCTGTTTTCTTTTCATCACATTAGTTACTTACTCAGAAAAATAGCTTTGAAAAATTTCTCAAAATCTAGAGATTATTTATTTAGTAAAGGAGAAAATAAACTATGTCTAAAACAATAGTCATCGACCCAGTAACTAGAATCGAAGGTCATGCCAAAATATCAGTAATATTAGATGATGCGGGAGAAGTATCCGACTGTAGATTTCATGTCGTAGAATATCGTGGCTTTGAAAAATTTTGTGAAGGGCGACCCTTTACAGAAATGGCAGGAATAACAGCTAGAATTTGTGGAATTTGCCCAGTAAGTCATTTATTAGCTTCTGCTAAAACAGGGGATAAAATTCTCGCAGTGCAAGTTCCTCCCGCAGGAGAAAAATTGCGCCGAATGATGAATTTAGGGCAGTTAACTCAATCCCATGCTTTAAGTTTTTTCCATCTTAGTAGTCCTGATTTTCTATTAGGTTGGGATAGCGACCCAGCTAAACGAAATATCTTTGGTTTAATGGAGGAAAATCCAGATTTAGCTAGGGCAGGAATTCGACTTCGGCAGTTCGGTCAAACAGTCATAGAATTATTAGGAGCTAAAAAAATTCATGCTGCTTGGGCGGTACCTGGTGGTGTACGTTCTCCCTTATCTGAAGAAGGGCGAAAATGGATAAAAAATCGTCTCTCAGAATCTTTTGAAACTACTAATATTGCTATTAGTTTGTTTAAGGGTTTATTAGACGAGCAACTGAAAACTGAAGCCGAAGTTTTTGGTAAGTTTCCATCATTATTTATGGGATTAGTTGGTGCAAATGGTGACTGGGAACATTACGGCGGAAAGCTCAGGTTTACTGATAGTGAAGGTAATATTGTTGCTGATAATTTAAGCGAAGATAATTATCAGGAGTTTTTAGGGGAAGCGGTGGAAAGTTGGTCTTATTTGAAGTTCCCTTATTACAAACCAATGGGTTATCCTGATGGAATTTATCGTGTCGGACCTCTTGCTCGTTTAAATGTTTGTTCTCAGATAGGTACAGAAAAAGCAGACCGAGAATTAAAAGAAATGCAAGAGCGGGTAGGTGGTGTTCCTACTTCTTCTTTCTTTTATCATTATGCTCGTTTGATAGAAATTATTGCTTGTTTAGAAAGAATTGAACAATTGATAGATGACCCAGATATTGTTTCTCCTCGCACTCGCGCTACTGCTGGTATTAACTGTCTGGAAGGAGTGGGAGTTAGTGAAGCGCCAAGAGGTACTTTATTCCATCATTACAAAGTAGATGAAAATGGAATTATTCAGAAAGTAAATATGATTATTGCCACTGGTCAAAATAATCTGGCAATGAATCAAACTGTTACTCAAATAGCCAAACATTATATTCACAATAATCAAATTCCAGAAGGAATGTTAAACAGGGTTGAAGCAGGTATTCGAGCTTACGATCCTTGTCTCAGTTGTTCGACTCATGCAGCAGGTAAAATGCCATTACATATTCAATTAATTGCGGCAAATGGCAATATTTTAGATGAAGTTTATCGGAATTAAAAGAAGGAAGAAGGAAGAAGGAAGAAGGAAGAGGGAAGAAAATTATCGATATAAAATTAACATCCTAGAAGTATCAATAGGGGTAAAAATTTCCAACTCCCCATCGCCAAAAATATCTTCCTGTAAAACAAGGAATAAATCAGAAGGAAGAAGGAAGAAGAAAGAAAATTATTAATATCAAATTAACTTCCAAGAAGTATTAGTAGGGGTGAAAATTTCCAACTCCCTATGGCAAAAAATATCTTTCTTTTTGTTTTTTCTTGATGGCAAAGATTGACTTTTGACTTCACCTATACTCACCTGATTCTTAGATGTAGCTTATGGCAATTAAAAGAAGGAATAAGCAAGAAGGAAAAAAATTATCAATATAAAATTAGCATCCAAGAAGTATCAGTAGAGGTAAAAATTTCCAACTTCCTATCGCCAAAAATACAACATATTCCTCCCATAAATAAGAAGTATAGAGATTAACAATTAAATATTTGTAGTGTGGGCATCTTGCCCGCGATGGATGTATCTCACCCTTAGTGGAATCTGTTGTATCTTTCTTTTTGTTTTTTCTTGATGGCAAAGATTGACTTTTGACTTCACCTATATTCACCTGATTCTTAGATGCAATTTATGGCAATTAAAAGAAGGAAGAAGGAAGAAAATTATCAATATAAAATTAGCATCCTAGAAGTATCAGTAGAGGTGAAAATTTTCAAATACCGATGGCAAAAAATATCTTCCTCTTTATTTTTGATTGAGAAGAAAGATTGACTTCTGACTTTAGCTATACTCACCTTATTCGCTGTTAAATTTTTGTCTTTATTCTCTTGACTCTTTCTTACTAACTATTTTTATATAAAGGGTGAAAAAAGAATGCTATACTTAGGTGAAACTTCAATTATTAAGTAATTAACACAGGCAAAATAACCTTTTTGATAATTATTAACCAGTTGGTGTTAATTATTATTATGTTTAGTTCTCCCCTACTCCCCCACTACCCTACTCAAGAATGAACTATGAAAAAAGAAAATTTATATCTTTGTATGGGTTCTGCTTGTCATCAACTAGGAGTTTATGAAGTATTGCCCAAACTTCAAAGTATGATTAGCGAATATCACCTAGAAGACAAAATAGAATTAAAAGGTTCATTTTGTTTAGAATCTTGTAGTGATGGAATTGTAATGAAATACAAAAACCAAGTATTCATCAAAATTAACCCCGAAAATATCGAACAAAAATTCCAAGCAGAAATCTTACCCACTATCAATAAACCAAAGGAGTAAATTATTTTGACTAACGAAAAAAATCTCTGGCAAATCCTCTGGGAATATGACCCCAATGGCTTAATTGTTGTTGACACCCAGATGAATATTACTCTAGTTAATCCAGCATTTTGTAAAATGTTTAATGTCAACCAAACAGAGATTATTGGTCAACCAGCATCTATAGTTTTAGAAGATTTAGCAGACTTTCAAAAAGTCTGGGAAAAAGATGAAGTAATTCGAGGAAAAGAAAAAAAATATAAACCTGAAAATCAAGCAAATTCTGAAGCAGATATTGTATATGTCAAAGAAGTAATTTTTCCCATTCGCGACCAAAATTTAATTGCTTGTATTATGGTTGATATTACCTATGAATGGCAACGAAAACAAGAAATGATTAATCTGAGAAACGAAACAGTTAGTAAAGTAAATGAAGTAGTCGATCATCAGATGAAAGTAGTGCAAGAAATTGCTGGTTTATTAGGAGAAACAACTGCTGAAACAAAAGTCAGTTTATTAAAAATTATCAAAATGGTAAATCAAGAGACTCTCTAATCAGGCAACAGGCAACAGGCAACAGGCAACAGTGTTATTATCCACATAAGTCCTAACCAACTCATTCTTTGCTATAACATCTCCAGTTTAATATTAATTATGTCTGTGAAAATGGGTAATAAATAATTGATAATAAGCTGATAGCTGACCGAAAAATTTGGGTAGTTACGCCTCCTCTTTTAACAAGATAAAAAAAGAAGATTCCGTATTTCAACTCTCCTTATTGTACAGGTACTGGTAACTGATTGATATATATAGCAATCCTAAATCATTTGTGATAATTTTATCAAAATAATTGGGTCGCGCAACCCTGCCTTTAAGGCGAAATATTTTTGGAGAGTTGCTCAAATACCCGTTACAAAAATAACTTCTGACTTCTGACTTCGTTAATGCTTAGGTGTTTCTTCCATATCTGTTCCCTGTTCCCTTTTCCCTGTTACCGAATAATTAATAATTAATAATTAAATAATTCTGGTTTAAAGCCTCCTCTTTTAAGGGAAAAAAAAAGAAAATATTCCTGATATTCAATTCCGTAACGGTTTTAACCAGAGGTAATTATCAATTATCCATTATCCATTAATGAACTATTCCCTGCTCCCTATTCCCTATTCCCACAACTCAAATAAGATTGATATAAATGGAAAATTTTTTAGATATTTACAATTTTAGCCTCAATAAAAAAGGCGAAGAATTATGTGGCGACCAAGTTAAATTCCGCAAAGCCGAAAATAAAACTATTATCGTTTTGTCTGATGGTTTAGGCAGTGGCGTAAAAGCTAACATTCTAGCCACTTTAACCACAGAAATTTTGATTAATATGCTAAATACTGATGACGTTTCTTTAGAAGATGTAATTGAAACAGTCATCGGTACTTTACCTATTTGTCAAGTTAGAAAAATTGCCTATGCTACCTTTACCGTAATTCAAATTAACTCCAAAAATAATAACTTTCTAGTAATTAACTTTGATAACCCTCCCGTTTTATATTTTAAAAAAGGTAAATTATTTCAGTTAGAAAACAAAACAGAAAAAATATTAGATAAAAAAATTACTTTATCTGAAGGTAAGCTAGAAAAAGGCGATTTCTTAGGAGCTATTAGTGATGGAGTTTTGTACGCAGGTTTAGGAGTTAGCTTAAATTTTGGTTGGGGTTGGGATAATATTGCTAAACATATCGAAGCTTTATTTATCAATCATACTCATACTGCTAGAAATATTGTTCAAAATGTAATTAAAAAAACTCATAATCTCTATGGAGGCAAAATTGGAGATGATGCCTCTTTCGTTGGAATTTATGTGCGAAAGAAAAATCCAGTAATGATATTTACAGGTCCGCCCCTAGATGAAAATAGAGATTTTGAATATGTAGAAAAATTATTAAATTTTCGCGGTCGGAGAGTTGTTTGTGGCGGAACAACTGGAAATATTGTGGCAAATTTTCTGGGAGAAACTATTGAAATGGATATTACGACGATGACTAAAGAAATGCCACCCATAGGTAAATTAAGTGGAATAGATTTAGTGACCGAAGGAATTTTAACTATTTCCAAATGTACAGAGATTTTGAAAAAGTCTAATTGCGATATTGGCAGGTTGCCTTCAGGAAAAAATGGTGCGGTGATGTTGGCAGAAGAAATATTAGAAGCAGATTCAATTTTATTTTTAGTAGGGCAAAAAATTAATGAATTTTATCAAAATCCTTTATTACCAAAAAATATTTCGATTCGTCGTAATTTAATAGAAGACTTAGTTCAATATTTGCGGGAAAAACAGAAAGAAGTAACTATAGAATATTGTTGAAACTAAGAAGTAATATCAAGTCTGGTAGCATCAGTCTTTTCAGGTAAAGGCAAGGAATAAGGAAGAGGGAGGAAGGCTTAAAAGTTGGAAAAAAAACTTACATTTCCTCTAGATATTCACGCTTAGGTTTACACAAACAATAAGTGTTTAAACATGAATTACCTAATCTTATTCTCTGTAATTTTTACAGCATCAGCTTTTTAGCTTGAGAGTATGTGTAATTAATTTTGTATGACTACTTACCAGCGGACATGATATAATATCAATTATCAGTTATAGTTTAAACTTTTACTTGTAATTTTTTGAAGCTTCTTAGCTTTTCTAATCTTAATGCGTATAAAAATTATTTAGATTTTATATTCTCTGTTGCCTGTTGCCTTTGACAAAAATTATATATATGGCTTAAATGTTGAACACCTTATTTCACAATTTAACAATTAAGATTCATAATTGAAAAAGCTGTAATTAGTAAAATCAATAATCAAGAGGAGTTAGAAATATGGCAGCAAAAAAAATTCTGATGCTGGTAGGCGACTATGTAGAAGACTATGAAGTAATGGTACCTTTTCAAGCATTACAAATGGTCGGTCATACTGTACACGCTGTTTGCCCTGACAAAACTTCCGGTCAAAGTATCAAAACTGCTATTCACGACTTTGAAGGCGACCAGACCTATAGCGAAAAACCAGGTCACAACTTTACTTTAAATGCTACCTTCGATGACATAGACCCTAGTGAGTATGATGCTCTAGTCATTCCTGGTGGTCGCGCTCCAGAATATATTCGTCTCAATGACAAAGTTTTGAAAATATGTCACCACTTTGCCGAGAATCACAAAGCGATCGCCTCTATTTGTCATGGTTTACAAGTGCTAGCTGCTGCTGGTGTTTTAGAAGGGAAGCGTTGTACTGCTTATCCAGCTTGTAGTCCTGATGTTTTGAGGGCAGGTGGTAAATATGTAGAAGTGGCTGTAGACCAAGTAGTAGTTGATGGTAACTTAGTTACAGCTCCTGCCTGGCCTGCTCATCCCCAATGGTTAGCAGCATTTTTGCAAGTTTTGGGAACTAAGATCGAACATTAGAAAATAGTAACTATCTTATATCAAATCCGGTTAAACAGTTATAGATTGGTAGTCTTTAGGAGTCAGTCCTCAGTCCTCAGTCCTCAGCTAGAGTAGCTGTCGGTAGGGCGACGTACAGGAGGAGAGAGAATCACTTTGATGAGCGTAGTTATGAGGATTGGATATTTTTTTTATGTCCAATTCCCCCGGATTTGAGATCAAACCACAGAAGAGTTTAAAACATGAAACGTCCTAGTTCTGTTTAATATCCAGTCTCATTAATTAGCCATAATAAATAGCCATAATAAAAATGTTCTTCTCTTGAGAGAGAATATTTTTTCGGTGCGGAATGCTGCGCAAACAAAATTTCCATTGTTTTCTACTCCCTAGAGATGTTGCATGCAACCTCCCTGCCCCTAAATTTTTTATTGTGGTTATTCAAACAGACATTAGAGTTGTCGCTAAATAAAGGGAAAAAATCACTCTAACCTAGACAGAGCAATAATTCCCAGCATTTTTGCTATCCAATAACTACAATCCTTACAGAACAAGGTTTTTGGGGAATTTTTAAGTTATAAAGCGACAAGTCTATTATAGTCAGATTTTTTCTTTTAGCGCTGAAAATAATATCCAATACTCTTTGAGCGATTCAACAAAAATGCTAGTCACAAAACAATGATTTAGGAAAAATTACCTTTTGATAGGGTTTACCAGTTTTTCACACCCTATCAAAAGGAACAATTATATTTGATCTCTTAACAAATTGAGTATCTCTACTTTGACTAATAGTATCTAGCTGACTTCTACTACTTACAATTTCTGTAGTAACAGAACTCAGAAAACTAAGTAATAGAGAACCAACTAACTTCCTAACTTCTCTAGCGGATATATTCTTTGAGGATACTATTACGATTTGGATGTCGTAACTTCCTGAGAGCTTTTGCTTCAATTTGTCGAATCCGCTCGCGAGTTACATTAAATATTTGACCAATCTCTTCCAAAGTTTTCATCCGACCATCATCCAAACCATATCGTAAGCGTAATACATCCCTTTCCCGTGGACTTAAACTATTTAAAACACTTTCCAAATCTTCTCGTAGTAAATTTTTGGATACTTGGTCTTCAGGAGTTTCCCCATCTGACTCAATGAAATCTCCAAGTCGAGAATCTTCTTCTTTACCTATAGGAGTTTCCAGAGATATTGGCAGTTGAGCTGACTTAGCAATAAAACGCAACTTTTCTATAGTCATCTCCATGTGAGTTGCTATTTCCTCCTCTGTAGGTTTGCGACCCATTTCTTGAGAAAGAAGTTTGGTAGTTTTCTTAATCCGGGATATAGTTTCATACAGATGAACTGGTAGACGAATAGTACGAGATTGGTCTGCGATCGCTCTGGTAATAGCTTGACGAATCCACCAAGTTGCATAGGTACTAAATTTATACCCTTTTTCATGGTCAAATTTTTCTGCGGCTCGAATTAATCCCAAACTACCTTCTTGAATCAAATCTTGGAATGACAAACCTCGGTTCATGTACTTTTTAGCGATCGAAACCACGAGACGCAGGTTAGACTGTACCATCTTTTCTTTAGCTCTACGTCCAAGTATTAAGCGACGCTTAAACTTTAGCAACTCCATGTCTACAGCATTTGCCCACTCACTAACTTGTGGTTCTCGATCCAAATGATACATTAGTTCTTCTCGAATTCGCTCCAATTCCAGTAAATCTGCAATTTTACGCGCTAGTTCAATTTCTTCATCAGCTCTTAATAACCTAATTCGTCCTATTTCTTGTAGATAAAGGCGAATAGAATCTTCAGTGTAATGCTTTTTTTTGCCCGCAGTCGCAGTCTTAGTACGAGACTTAGCAACTTTACCAGACTTCAGAATGTCCTCATCAGACTGAGTATCTGTATATCCTTCTCTCTCTGTGATTAAGATGTCTAACTCATTATCTGGTTGTCTGGCTGGGGTTTGCGGAAACAATTCGCTAGGATCTAGCTCAGGCTGAATTTTGGTTTCGATTACGTTGTTAGTCTGGATCATGTCGCGTTCCTCATGCTCCTTAAATTGAAGAATAAATTACTTTACAGAAGTTTTCTGTCTATGTTAAGACAGTATAGCTAGTGACCAAACCTATATGGTTTATGTTTTGTCTTCGAAATTGGGCATTTCTCTAAGTAAGCTTTGAATAAATATTTATTGCAGGGCTTACTTTATTAATATTGAACTTTTTTCCCTCGTGTTTAAAGTGTCAGATTATGGTTGGTAGTCGTGCCAACATCATTTTTATTATCCTTACTAAACTGCTTTGTAGCTCCTCTTGGGTCTCACAGGCCAATACTCTTTTGGAGACATTCTCAACAGAATCTTCGTCATTCAAGACGATTCAAGTTTTACTTAACCTTTCTGGTGATGACAAACCTTGATCTCCTCATTGAGAAGAACCCGCATAGTTACCTTTTTTTCCCATAACTTACTTTTACGTAAGTATATAGATTCAAAATTTTTACTAGCAGACAAGTATGAACTATTCTGGAACTTTTACCTGTCTGACTATGTATTTGCGTTTAGTACGTTTCTCATCTTTTACTGAGAGCTTGAGCTAGAGTAAAAGTCTTTCTTTGTCGGATTAGAGCCATAACTCTACTTTCTAGTTGCCTGTCTGAATGTTAGTTAGTTGAATAGGAATCTACAATACTGAGAGTTTGATCGTAACCTCGCATTGTGTTTGCTATGAACAATAAATTTTTAAGCTTTAGGCTATCTAATATGTTAGTAACATAACTTAAGCTTTCAGCCTATTAACAATTAAAAGAAACTGACACAAGCAATCTCAAATTAATGTATCAGCTACTCATTATCAAAAATGACAACTATTTAGACATGAAGGGTGTACCTCATAGTTGCCCCCCTTTCTCTTCCCACTTTATGAGGTAAGAATTTAGATGAGGGTTTTCATTTCTCATCTAACAGATGAAAAATAACACGCTAACCATAAACCTTTTAATCAATCCCAGAAAGGGATGAACTATAGTTATTATTTTTTTCTATTACACCTCCTTTTTTTCTTAGCACCTACTCTTACTATTACATCTCCTATTAATCTTAGGGTTGGTTGGTAAGATTTCTAGGTGACTATTTTTATTAGTTTAATGCTAGCAATAATCTGTACATTAATTTAGCTCCGCTATTTATCATGTTGAATTTAGAGAAGTATTCATAGTTTTTTCAAACATAGGACTTAATTTTAACTATAGATAAAAATTTTGCCCAACTGCTGACTGCTAATATTTTCAAGACTTGTTGGTTCAGTATTATTACTGATTCCTATATTATGATAATTAATTTTATTCTATCTGCGATAGTTGAAGTCTAATTGGGGAAAAACTAAGTACTTTCCAGTATAACAACTTAATTCGAGCAAAAGTCACTCTTAATTATCCTCATACTTATGATTTTTTTGTAGTTACGGTCATTACAGATCGATCTTTTGTTGTTTATTCTTCTGTAATCTAACACAAATTAATTAATTATTTGAATTTTTATGTTAATTTTTACACTGTGGTGTCAATCTTTAAATAATAGCAAATTTTGATATTTGTAATTTCTTAACTGTCTTATTGTAACTTTGGAGCTGACCTGTGAGCAAAAAAACTGTCAAGGTAGACTTAATAATCTGAAAAATATCTAATTTAGAGAGTTTGCTACTGCGAATAATACTTATCCTTTACATCATTATGTACACTCAATTGGTATTATAACAGATACCCCTTATATGTAAGTTATCTCAAACTTTAGCAATTAGGGTTAAATATTTACGTTAAGATAAATTAATTTTTTGATGGTAACAGTTTAACATCAAGATTTATGAGCAAACTTTTGTAAACACAAAGTTAAGGCGAGTGAAAATAGAAAATATGAAATCAATTCATTGCCAGCGCTGAATATGAAAATAGTTAGTATTAACTGTTGATAGATGCTCTTAACTGCTAAACATAAGTAAAATAACAAACTACAATTTTTGCCAGAAATTGATATTTATTAAGATTTATTAATTTAAGTGTGACTTTCTCATATTTGCCTATTTATTCCAAATAAGAACCTTTTCTCAAAAATTTGATGTAATTTTCAACAAAAGGGCGAGTAATCTTTCTGTTAGTGATTCTTTGCCCACTATGATAGTGAATCTGAGCATGAACATGATAACCAGAAGTTCTTCCTGTAAGTCCTTGAATACCAATTGGTTGTCCTTTCTTAATTCTTGTTCCTCTTCTTGGTGGAGAACCTTGAACTAAATGACCCATCAACCAATAATAATTAGTCCCATCACACATAAGTTCAACTATCTGACCTGCACCTTGGGCAGTTGTAAAACTTCCATTTGTGCCTTGAAATCTAGTTCTAAGAATAGTTCCTTGACAGGGTGCTGGAATGGGAATTTTTAATTTACCATTTTGTTCTAGAGTAAAATCGTAAGCTCCAGGAGGACTATCGTCAATCAAATAAGGTGTATGAACTACATAAGGGAGAAACCGATCGGATTTACCATAGTATGGGGGAAACAATGGACTAATTTTCTGGAAGTGTTCTTGTACCCATTCTTGAACAATGTCAATTTTTTTTATAGTTTGCTCGAAAATTTTGACTCCTGTTTTTACGAAAGGAGCTAGCACTGTTATATAGATCAAAGATATAAAGATCAAAAAAACTAAAAAATTTTTAATACTGCCAGTATAACGATTATCTTTTGCGTGAAAGGCAAGTTGTTTAATTATCAAAAAAAATGGTAATTGAGGGTACTTTATTGAATTTTTAGATATTTTTTTATATTTTAATTTTAGCGGAAATTTTTTCAAGAAAAATTGCATAATTGAATTTTTATTATTACAATCAATTGAGAATTATAAAGACAGTACAGTTGCACAATACTAAAGATGGTTTTCAGAAAATTATCTTTATTTATCAAAAACTTATAGATTCTCCTATTACGTCTTCAGGGCAAATAGAAGTAAACTATGTACCAATATATAGTTTTTAAACATACTATAACTGTAGAACTTAAAGAATAAATTTTACCTATTTTGTTTTTTTTTAGTTTGATATAAAATTCTTCATTATGTATCTGCTAAATTCCAGACATTGAGATTAAAAAATATAAAATTTTAAAATTTTTTCTATATATATTAGCAATCCTAAATCCTATGTAAAAAATTCAAAATATACTTAATAAGTTTGAAACTTTTCCTTCTATAATTTGTTGCCTTTGTTTTCAGGATAAAAAATTGTCAGTTATATAGTAATTTCATTTGAGTTGCGTAAAAAAAAATGGACGCTTTTAGACAAAAGGCAATCATGTTAGAGGCAACAGGTAAGAAGGTTTGCCGGACTTTTTACTGTTAGTGAATAACTAACTCTTGTTTGACATCTCATTTGAAAACGCTATAGTAATTTTCATTTAGTTAGATAGGATACAGATACTACAGTTTAAAGGTAGCTATAGTTATAACTGATTTAGTTCAGTAAAAAAAAGTCAGTCTAACCTTATTACTTTTTTTCTCATCCTCCGAGTTAAATAATCAGCACTTACTTCTAGTTTCTAGTATTTTAAAATCAAAAACTGTAGTAATGCTACTACTAACTAATACCTATTTCATGTAAAGCTACACAGAATGAGGTTTTAGGTATTGTGTATTATACCAATTTAATCTGAAGTGGCATAGAACTATCAAATTTATTAACTTGTATATCTCGATCTAAAGTCAACTTTGACGAAAATAATTTTATGCAACTTCTGATGAATTTGGTATAAGGAAATAGCAAAAAATCAATTATCCAATTCTTGGACACCTCCTCATCTCTGCTCCCTACTAAAGCAGGGCTGTTTCATTCTAAACTGTGCCATTTTATGCATTGACTAAACCACGTTATTTACAGCTTTAGGAAATTTATCTTTCCCTGTCTGAAAATCAATAAATTCATTGTCAAAATCTAGAATGAAATTACCCTGCTACTCAAGAAATATATTTTTATTTAAATTATTTAAAGTCCCTAATAAGAATTAATTTGAGTTATCTTTAATTACCCACTTCCACAAAATATTAGTAGGTCCTTGAGCACGAATCTGACATACTTGTTCTTCTAAACGCTTTTGTTCTTCAGGAGATAAACCCCAAAGAATATGTCTACTTTGCCAAACTAAAACAGCAGTTGTCATACCAATACACAAACCTAAACCAAGTGTCGGTAACCTATGATAAATCAAAGCGTAACGTACAGCAATCCAAGTAAAATGCTCTGCCCACAAAGAAATTTCTCTGCGTAAACTCCAGAGACTTAGAAAACCAATACTCATCCAAAGCAACCCAACTATCAGCCATCTAACGTAGATGATTAGTCTGTAAAGTCTTTCGACTCGGACTTTTAAAACTGGATCATCTTTGTTCATTTTGAGGAAGAAATAAGCAAGAGTAAATTTTTATGATATACCAATTTAATCAAAGACTATGACAAAACTTTTTAGAAGAAATAGGGAAAAATTAAGTATTATAATTTTCAAATTATCATTTTCCTATAGTTATTTTTAAATAGGGCTTGCTGATTAAATCTCAAAGTATTTACAGATAAAAGTTTTAGCCTTTTTGGGGTCGAATTGCAGTGCGCCTGTTTCAGTCTAAAACCCTCAAAAAGGAGCGTATTTTAGGCGCATAGTTGGGCAGAAAAATTATTCTTACAATTCTTACTCCTACCTCCTCTAAGTAACCATGTCTCCTGTCTCCTGTCTCCTGTCTCCTGTCTCCTACCCTCACCCATAAGACTTTTTCAGCAAACCCTAAACAGTATTTTCTTGGTCTTCTGGTAATTGAAAATTTTCTACTACTGGGTTAGGAATAGATTGACCAATACGCTCGCGCCACCAAGCTAAAAGTGTACTAGCAATAAAAATACTAGAGTAAGAACCTGCAATAAAACCAATAATTAAAGCTAAGGCAAAATACTTTAAAGTTTCACCACCAAATAGAAGAATGCCTACTAACGGTAATAGAGTAGTCACAGTAGTATTAATAGATCTGGTCAAAGTTTGATTGACTGCATCATCAACAATACGATCTATTGACTCTCCTGGATAGCGCTTAATTACTTCCCTAACTCGGTCATAAATTACCACTGTATCGTTAACCGAAAATCCAATAATAGTTAGTAGAGCAACCAAGAATAAACTATCTACCTCAACACCAACTACTAAACTAATAATTGAAAAAATACCCACCGTCACTAATATGTCATGGAACAGAGCGACAAAAGCAAATACTGCATAGTCCAACTGGAATCTAAAAGTTAGATAGACAGTAATACCAAAGAAAGCAACCAGGAGAGCTGATATTCCAGAAGTAAAAATTTGTCGTCCCAAAGTAGGGCCAACAGTATCAATTTGTGTAGAACTTGGATCGAATTCACCAAACTCTGAACTTAAAGCAGCGATTAATTTAGTTCTATTATCAACATCTAGAGTTTTGGTGCGTATGTCAAGAGCTTGTTTTTCTTCTCCTACAACTTGAATCTTGCTATTACCTAAATCTTGATTGCTCATTATTTCTCTAACAGCACCAACGTTAATAGCTTCATTACAACTGTTAGGCATACTGCAATCTAGTTCAAGTTGCAGGCGAGTACCACCAACAAAATCTAAACTTGGACGTAAAGGAGCTGCAATATCTGGCCTAGTCCAAGAAATGACCATTGCAATTAAACCACTAATGATGATCGCTCCTGAAATTGTCCACCATAGTGATCGCTGTTCAATAACACTGATTTTCATTTTTTACTGATTTTATAGAATAGGTGCTAGGGAATAGGGAACAATTAATAATTAATAATTAATAATTAATAATTAATAATTAATAACTAGACAGTGCAAAGTTCTTGAAATAACTATTCCTAGCTAAGGCTTTCAGCGCTCTAAAGGTTAAAAACTCTTTATTCAGAGCTGTAAGTACTGTAAGGTTTTACAGTAATACTTTCAGCCTTCAATGCAAATTTTTCTTGGGAAGAACTTTGTACTCTCCAGACTAATAATCACCTTTCCTTTAAAACGGATAGGATTTACTAATCATAAAAATTTTTCTTTATTATCCTCTTATTATCCCCTTAAAAGGCTATCCATTACCCACATCTTCCTTAACATAAAACTTGACAAAATAGACGAGTTATGTGTAAGTCTTGGATCGGCTTTTTCGGGATAAACAATGTATGGAAAAATACATTTATTTTGATAACTTCAGTAGTTTTACTTAGCTACTATGATTTTTTCCCCTTTCTCCCCTGCTCCCTGCTCCCCTTCTCCCCACAAGGGTTTCAAGACTTATGGGTAAAGGATAGCTTAAAAGAGGAGGCTTTACACCACAAATTTTCGGTAAAAGGGTTTTAGGATTGAAAAATGTCCCCGCCCAATTCTTGTACTGCTATATAACTGATTTTATAGAGGTCGGAACTGACCTCGCATCCCGATGTATTGTGATTAAAATAACGTTTACTTGAAAAAAGTGGGCTGGACTAACCATTTAAAGACAAATAAGCGTTTTGGTTAGATTTGTGGTTAGTCCTACTTCAATTTAACTCTGGGCAAAATAATTTTGGTTTGCGGAATTGGGAAAAACCGATCGCCCAAAACATTAGAGTACGACTACAAGTAACAGCAGTAAACATACTAATAGCTACACCAATTCCCAAGGTTAGAGCAAAACCTTTTACCAAACCAGTTCCTAACCAGAATAGTGCTATGCAAGCAATCAAGGTTGTGACATTACCATCTAAAATGCTGGAAAAAGCCCGATAAAAGCCAGACTCTACAGAACGATATAAAGTTTTACCAGCTCGTAACTCTTCCCTTGTCCGTTCAAAAATCAAAACATTAGCATCAACTGCCATACCAATACTCAGAATAAAACCAGCAATTCCTGGCAATGTCAAAGTCACTCCCAAGATAGCAAAACTAGCAATGGTAAACAGAGAATAAATAACTAAAGCCACATCAGCAATCATGCCAGGAAGTCGATAATAAACTACCATAAATATTAATACCAAAATTAGGCCACCAGCTCCTGCATAAACACTACGCTGAATACTATCTCGACCTAGAGTTGCGCCAACAGTTCTATTTTCCACAATTTCTACTGACACAGGCAGTGCCCCACCCCGGAGTTGTACTGCCAATTCATTTGCTTGTTCGGGTGAAAATCTACCTTGAATCACTGCATTACCACCAGTAATTCCTGTTTCTGCAAATTCAACCCCGACAGTAGGAGCGCTCAAAAGTTGGTCATCTAGGAAAATACCAATACTACGTCCAGTTCCTGCTAAATTTTTGGTAAGTTCCGCAAACTTCTGTCCTCCTTCAGAGGTAAAGCGCAAGGCCACATTCCAGTTATTAGAGCCAGGAGCTTCCGGTTCTGCTAAAGCATCTCTCAGGTCTTGGCCTTTGATGGTGGGTTCTTTGAATAGTCCGGCGATCGCTTGATTTGTTTTTTCTAGAGATTCTAAATTTTGAGCTATGGCCTCTGGGTCTTGACTATTTGTCAGTAATTCTTGCTCTACTAAACGTTGTCTTTGTAGTTGGTATTCAATTGCTAACTGTTGTTCAGTACCCTGTAATTGTTCGCGGAAGTCTAGTTGAGCGGTACCTCCTAAAACTCGTTCTGCTTGAGCTGGGTTATTTACTCCTGGTAGTTGGACAAGAATTTGGTCTTGTCCTAGAGATTGAACTACTGATTCTGATACACCTAAAGCGTTAACTCGATTTTCTACAATTTTTAGTACTCCTTCCATGACTCGTTCGTCGATAGTGGGAACTTCTTCAGAGGTTTGTAGTTGAATAGTAAGTTGTGACCCACCTCGAAGGTCTAGTCCCAGTCGAATCGGAATTTGATTCAATACTGTTACTGATGCTATTACTAGAACCAGAATTAAGGCTATATATGAATTTTGTCTGCGCATGATTTGACTAGTTGAAATCAGTATTTTGATAACTTAGGACTTAGGCAAAAAAACTACTTGTGGTGAGCAAAAACTATAACGTTATAGTTATAGATACATAGTCTATATATCTCAAAAATGCGTAAGTCTTGTAAATATTATTTTATTTTTTTATCTAATGGGTAAAACACCGCCACTTAGTTTTATGGCCAAGTCCTGTGCTTGTTCGGCCGTCAATCTAACTGGAATTACGGCCTGTTCGCTCATAATGCCTGTTTCTGCAAATTTAACAGCAACAGTTGGGGCGATCAATAATTGGTTATTGAGAAAAATACTGATACTACGTCCAGTTCCGGCCAGATTTTTGGTCAGTTCGGCAAACTTTGTTGCCGCTTCTGGTGTAAAACGGACAAGTATATTCCAATTATCTTCACTGGGGACTGGTTCTGGTACGGTGCCTCCGATGTGTTGGTTGTTAATGATGGGTGGTTTGAAAGGTTTTTAGTGATGGCCTCTTCATCTTCACTGTTTCTCAATAGCTCTTGCTTTGCTAATAGGTGTCTTTGCAGTTGATATTCTATTGCTAGTCCCTCCACCTGTGAGGTCTAATCCCAAACGAATTAGAATCTGAGTTAATACTGTTACTGATGCTGTGACTAGAACTAGAACTAAGGCTATATATGAATTTTGTCTGCGCATAATTTAACTAACTAAAACCAGTATATCTAGATGATTTAAAGCAGAACTCAGGAGACACAAATTAGCTTGTAGATAGGGCAGATGAGAGTGGGAAATTAGACCCCATAAGGCTTAAGGCCAGGAGCCTACTCCTCAGACCAAAGCAAACAAAATCTCCTAACTTCTAACTTCTAACTTCTGACTTCTGACTCTTCGACGTTTGCGCAGCGTCTCCACTAGGACAAAGTTGTAATATTTTACTTTTCTGTATACTGAGCTTTTTTAGAAAGCTTTTATTGACTAAATATCAATATCCGATGGTTCTGAACAAATATTTATCAAGTCAATTCAATTTCAATATAGGTCAATTATTTTTTACCTATAATATTAATACTGAGAAATCAATTTTTCCAGAAATTTATCTTAGCTTGAAATAGATATTAATTATATAATTTTTCATTTTCATTAATTACAGAATAGAGAATTAAGCAATCTTGAAACAGGGCAATATCAAGAAAAATAAAAAACTGACTCCTGAGTACTTTTCCTACTAACTAATTACTATCTTTAAATAGACAAGATAATTTAGATACAGATGCTCCTAGAGGAACATCTATATCCATATCCACAACAAAAAATTGACAACTAATTAAAGGCAGAAGTAGAACTAAGATTTGCAGCAATTTCACCTTATAGTTAATTTAAGTCAAAAAAGTTCATCAGTTTTCTTGCTTATTACTTCAACTTAAACTTGCATTGCCACCATTTTTTGTACTGCTTCAACAATCTGCTCTGGTTGTACAATTGTCAATCTTTCTAGCGTACCATTATAAGGTGTCGGAATATCTTGTGAAGATAAACGTAGAACTGGTGCATCTAGTTCATCAAATAATCTCTCATTAATTGAGGCAATTAACTCAGCACCAATACCACCTGTTTTCATACACTCTTCGACAATAATTACCCGGTGAGTTTTCTGAATAGAAGCACCAATAGTTTCAAAATCTAGAGGTTTGAGAGATATTAAGTCTATTACCTCTGGGTCATAACCCTGTTTTTCCAAACTTTTTACTGCTTGGGTAACGTGGTGACGCATTCGAGAGTAGGTCAAAATAGTTACATCTTTTCCTGTCCGTACCACTTCCGCTTTGTCTATAGGTAACAAATATTCCTCTTCTGGCAAGTCTTCCTTCAGATTGTAAAGGAGGACGTGCTCAAAAAATAGGACCGGATTATCATCACGAATAGCTGCTTTGAGCAAGCCTTTAGCATTGTAAGGGGTTGAGCAAGCGACTATTTTCAGGCCAGGAACAGCTTGAAAGTATGCTTCTAATCTTTGGGAATGCTCTGCACCTAACTGGCGACCTACACCACCAGGGCCACGAATAACTAATGGTATTTTGAAGTTACCACCAGAGGTATAGCGCAACATTCCAGCATTATTAGAAATTTGGTTGAAGGCTAATAGTAAAAAGCCCATATTCATGCCTTCAATAATGGGTCTTAACCCAGTCAAAGCTGAACCTATGGCCATTCCTGTGAAGCTATTTTCTGCAATGGGAGTATCAAGGACACGCAGTTCCCCATATTTTGCATAAAGGTCTTTGGTAACTTTGTACGAACCTCCATATTGACCTACATCTTCACCAAGAACATATACAGCCTGGTCACGGGCCATTTCTTCATCTATGGCTGCACGGAGAGCATTAAATAATAAAGTTTGTGCCATCTAAAGGTTTGATTATATGAATTTTAGGTAACAGTTCCCACTACTAATCTCACAATTAGAAATGGGCTTCTCATTGACTGGACTTAATTAGTTAGGACATAACATGGAGCTTTGTCAATAAATTTTTGCTCTAGCAATTATGCCCACTTTCAGTGCCGGGTTTTTGAGTTAGGTTAGATGGTGACATACTCCCACACGCTCGCTGGCGCGCATTGTGTGGGCTTCTCGTTTCGTAGCCCTGCCACTGCATCGGGCTCCACGAGCTTTAAGGACGGAATGCCCTGCCGCCCTATTTTTGATATTTATCGCTGCATTCCAGTCGCGGTCTATTACTATGCCGCAGTGCGGGCAAGAATGAGTTCGTATGTTTAATTCTTTGGGAACTTTTTCCCCACAATTTGAGCAATCTTGGCTAGTATTTTTGGGGTTTACTGCTATGGTTTTCTGTCCAGCATTTCCGGCTTTGACAGTTAAAATAGACAAGAATTGGCCCCATCCAGCATCATTAATTGATTTACTCAAACGGGTCTTTGCTAGCCCTTTGATATTTAAGTTTTCATGGGCAATAACTTCAGCTTTTGATAACAATGAATTGGCTGTTTTAAAGTGAAAATCTTTACGTTTATCGGCAACCTTTTTATGTTGTTTGGCTATAGCTTTGACAGCTTTTAACCACCTTTTACTTCCTTTTTTCTTTCGAGATAAACGTTTTTGCAAAGTCTTTAATCGCTTCTGAGACTTTCTATAGTATTGAGGGATGGGGACAGACTCTCCTTCACTTGTTACTAAGAATTCCTTCAGTCCCATATCGATTCCCAGAGTATTTTTTAATGTAGGTTCAACTTCACAACTCAAAGCTGGAACTGATTTGTCTTCTAGAGATAAAGTAATATAATAACCATCAGCTTTACGAGTAATCGTCACAGTTTTAATTATAAACCCTTCTGGTATTGGTCGATGCTGAATCAACTTTACCTTGCCTATTTTGGGTAAGTTGATCTTGTGTCCTTCAATACAGTCAAGTTTGATTTGAGGATAAGTAAAACTGCGATAACGTCCTTTTCCCTTAAACCTTGGTTTTCCTGATTTCTGTCCATTTTTGTCTGTTTTCAACCATCTATCAAAGGCAAATTTTACCCGTTTTATGCAATCCTGTAAAACCTGAGAGTGAATCAGTTTGTACTCAGGAAATTTGTCTTTGGTATTGACTAAATCTTTTTTTTGAGAGTAATAATTTGGATGGTCTCTTAGTTGAGGAATTGGCATCACCAAGGGGCAGGCGTTAACTGGGCAGCGATTTTCTTCCCACCATGAGAATCTTTCACCTAACCGATAGTTGTACTGCCGACGCAGCAATTCCAACCACATTTCTATGGTGGCTATTTGCTCTTTTTTGGGCCTTAATTTATATTGGTAAGCAGTGCGCATGGTGGAAAGTTTCCGGGGTTATTGCAATATCATAATACAAGCTGCTTCAAATATTTAATTGATTTTCTATTTATATTAATATAAAAAGGGGTTAGCAGTGGAAATTTCTCTTGATAATTTGTGGAACCAAGTTTTAGAAAGATTACAATTACAATTAAGCCGACCTACTTTTGAAACATGGATTAAAACAGCCAATGCCCAACAACTAGAAAATAATTGTTTGGTAATTTGTACACCTAACCCTTTTGCTCGAAATTGGTTACAGAAATACTATGTAAAAACTATTGCTGATGTTGTACATGATATTCTCGGTCATCCTGTAGAAATTTACCTAACTACGACAGTGGGAGAAAGTGTGGGTAAAGATAATTCAGAACTTATATGGTCTGAAAATAAGGTTGCCGATCTTTCAGAAAGTTTATCTAATCAAAAGCCTAAGCCAGCAAATCTAAATCCGAAATATATGTTTTCTAGGTTTGTTGTGGGTCCGAATAATCGTATGGCTCATGCAGCTTCTTTAGCAGTAGCAGAATCTCCAGGAAGAGAGTTTAATCCTTTGTTTTTATGTGGTGGAGTAGGCTTAGGAAAAACTCATTTAATGCAAGCTATAGGTCATTATCGTTTGGATATTTTTTCTGATTCTCAAATATTTTATGTTTCTACGGAAAAGTTTACTAATGATTTAATTGCTGCTATTCGTAAAGATAGCCTCCAAAGTTTTAGAGAACATTATCGAACCGCCGATGTTTTGTTGGTAGATGATATTCAATTTATTGAGGGCAAAGAATATACTCAAGAAGAGTTTTTTCATACTTTTAATACTTTGCATGAAGCTGGTAAACAAGTAGTTTTAGCTTCTGATAGACCTCCTAATCAAATTCCTAGTTTACAAGAACGTCTTTGCTCTCGGTTTTCTATGGGATTAATTGCTG
The DNA here is from genome assembly GCF_010692685.1 of Okeania sp. SIO2F5. Classification (NCBI taxonomy): domain Bacteria; kingdom Bacillati; phylum Cyanobacteriota; class Cyanophyceae; order Oscillatoriales; family Microcoleaceae; genus Okeania; species Okeania sp. SIO2F5. Next base: position 28,200 of record NZ_JAAHGU010000058.1, read on the forward strand.
ATATTCAAGCTCCCGATCTGGAAACTAGGATGGCAATTTTACTGAAAAAGTCTGAGTATGAAAATATGGTTTTGCCTAGGGATGTAATAGAGTATATCGCCTCTAGATATCCTTCAAATATTCGGGAGTTGGAAGGTGCTTTGACCAGGGTTGTTACTTATATTTCTATTTCAGGTTTGCCGATGACTGTAGAGAATGTCGCACCTATTTTAAATCCACAAAATGAAAAATTAGAGGCATCTCCAGAAGCAGTTATTAACGCTGTTTCAGAAGTTTTTAATGTGTCTATAGAAGATTTAAAAGGAAGTTCTAGAAAACGAGAAATTACTTTGGCCAGACAAGTTGGAATGTTTTTGATGCGACAACATACTGATTTAAGTCTGCCAAAAATTGGGGAGGTTTTTGGTGGAAAGGACCATACAACTGTTATATATAGTTGCGATAAGATTGCCCAGCTACAAAAGAATGATTTAAACTTAGGCCAAACTCTCAGGCAGTTGAGCGATCGGATTAATTTTTCTAGTCGTCATTAAAGATTGTTTCTAATGTGAATGTAAAAAAATGAATCGGGAGTTAGTACTCAGGGATTGGGAAAAATGATTTTCTATTTATACTGGAATCAAGGTTTTTCTTAACTACTTAAAAAAATTAATGGAGCAGTATTTTTTTAAACTGATATAATACTTTCCCTAGATGGTCTAAGTTACTTACTTCTATTGACATTTTCTCCTCTTTTTTGATCTTCACCTCTTGTCTAGAATTACAGTTTGAGGTTTTTTTTCTTGAGTCTAAATACTTACTCAAGTCCCCCCTGTTTATGTACTACATTTTGTCGTACGGAATGTGGGTTTCAATATTTTCAAGTTTCTGAGTTCATAGATTGTATGAATAACATAATACAGGAGAACAAAAATTAAGTTTTCCACAGGTTTTCCACAGGGTATTTATTGATGAAATCATCGATATAATAGGGATTTTTTGGGTTTTCCACATTTTCCACAGATATTAACTTGAGATTTTATTACGGCTTTGTTGCGGCTTTGTTGCGATCGCAACACTCCCCTGCGAGAGAAATTAATTAGAATTCTACTTTATAGCTTTCTGGCTTACAGTTCTGTATCATACGATTAAGTATAGACCATTGTATGAACAACTCCACTGCTTGAGTATCAAATTTTCGTTGTCGCAACTTGCCTCCAAATATCACTTTGAGCCTCAACATTGTTGTCTCAGATAAGGAGCACCGATGGTATCCACTCTCACGTTTCCATTTTTTACGTCCCACTCTACGAATCTCTCTAAGATTGGAGTCCCTGGGATGAGCTGGAGCCTTACAGTTGCCATGATGCCAGATGATTGCATTTTTACGGGGTGGTATGGTTGGTTTTGCTCCCCTGTTACTGGCCTCAAGGTAACACTTGCATTGATCATAGGCTCCATCACCAAAGACTTGCCTAATCTCACCTTCTACTCCCTCCAATCAATCGGAAAATACTTGATCGTCACTAACTATTGTTAGTTGTGACCACGGCACTAACAATCTCTCCAGTTGCTTCATTGACGCCCAGATGCAATTTACGCCATGTCCGACGTTTGCTTATACCATGAACTCTTGTTTTCAATTCTCCCTCTCCATACACTTTTACCCCTGTAGAGTCTACGACTAGATGCATGGCCTCTTGGGCGACGGGGTGGGACTACTGGTATTTCAATATTCAATTTACTCAGGCGACGGGACAAGATACTGTGATCTGGTACTGGTAGCTCTAATTCCATTAAGGTAAATATAGATTCCAACAATCCCTCGGTTTGTCGTCCTGCCAAGTTAAATAGAGTAGCCAGGGTGGCCATTAATTCAATAGCGACGTTACTGTAGGTGTTAGATGCCCCCCGACATCCAGTTTTTTCTTGGTTTAGCCACTGCTCTATCACTTAATCACGCTCGCCAAAATGTCAGATTCCCCCTTTGTTTCAAAGAAGCATCATATTCAGACCAATTGCTTACTCTATAACGAGACTTGGACTTAGACTTTGGTTTGGACTTACTCATCTCTGGATTAGGATTTTGGTTTTTTGTGCCACTTACAGGTATTTTTACCCTAATTCCTCTTTTTTGTTTTTTGTGCAACAAAGCCCTTAAAAGGAGTAGTTTTTACCCTTGATGCTTTACACTGCCAAAAAAAACCGTGGCGGGAATTATCGAAACTCAAAATGATTATTTAGTCAAAGTTAAAAGGAATCAACCATTATTATATGCACAAATAGAACAGCAAGTTAAATCAAGCAAAACCGTTAAAAGGTATATAAATGACGAAAAAACTAGAAATCGCAAGACCATAACAGAAGTAGAGGTTTTTCATATACCGAATAATCTTGATGATTTATGGCAAGATGCAGGTTGTGTAATCAGAGTCAAACCCAGTGGTAATCGTGGGTCAAAATCAGTAGAAAGTATCAGTTATTACCTTTGCTCTCTCTCAGGGTTATCTGCTAGTCTAGGGTCTGGGATTCGAGGACATTGGTTAATTGAAAATCAACTAAATTGGGTAAAGGATGTAATTTGAGAAGAAGATTTCAGTCCTCAAAAATCAGGCTTTTCTGCCATCAATTTGTCGATGAGCGAAAACTTGGGTGTTAACTCTACTAAGGATACATGGTTTTGCTGGAATTAAAGCAGCGAAGCGCGTACTTGAGTAATCATCTCAAATATATACTTTCTGTTTGTACTTAAGTGTGGTATTAAATCGATTTTTTGATCTGAATTAATATGAAGTTGCGATCACACAGCAGAGGGCAATTTCTGGGTTAGTTTGACATTGGTTGGTGGCGATAGTACTACACACCGCGACGCGATCGCACTGCTTTGCATCACAAAAAATGGCCAGTTAAGCTAATATTAGGCCAAACTTGGGGTAAAGTCTGCTCATGACTCTATAAATCTACACCTAGAGTGAGAATGAAACAGCCCTGCCCTCCTGGGAGGGGAGCGTCGGGAGGAAAACCAATCAACCCATGCGGTTCTTAAAATAATGTGCTATTCTCAAAAGAATAAAGCTGCTGGGGTAGCAGTTTCAGTCTGTGGAGCGACCGTAAGGCCAAAAAGAGCTTCGATCTTGGAGGCAGGTGCTATGTTAGCGCAGCTCCTCTGTCAAGAGGCAGCAGAAGGTCTCTATGAGTGATTTTAGGGAATCCCGCGTTGTCGCTTAAGCACAACGTCGGCAGAATGTTAAGTTAGAAGTCTACATTACTTAACCTAAGAATTTTAGAATTTAAGTCCCTGTTGACATCCTCCCCGCACCTTCAGGTGCGGGGATTTTCACATGAGTGTAAAATTTTCCTCTTTCGTCAAGTCTCCTCATCAGATTTTTCTGTAACAATTCGCTTAACAATTGTTCTTCAGACCTTATTACACTGACTATAAAAAGCTATCCTTCTAGGGTGCAGCTTTAAACCCAAATTATTGGTAAATTTTTTTTAAAGCTTCTAGTTCCAGTAATAATAGTAAACTCCAATGAAATTAACTTGTACTCAAAGTGACTTAAATAGTAATCTTTCTCTGGTCAGTCGTGCAGTTCCTTCTCGCCCTAACCACCCAGTATTGGCAAATGTTTTATTAATAGCAGATGTAGAAAATCAACGCTTAGAATTAACAGGGTTTGACTTAAGTTTAGGTATTCGTTCAAATTTTCCGGCAGTTGTAGAAACAGGTGGGAGTTTTACTTTACCGGCCAAATTATTTAATGATATTGTCTCCAGATTACCAGATGGTAATATTACCATTGATGATGATGAAGGGGAAGCGATCGCCACTCTTACTTCTACATCTGGTCGTTATCAAGTTAGAGGTATGGGAGGAGAGGAATATCCGGAATTACCAGATGTGGAAGGTGGGGAGGTTGTCAATTTACCACCGGAAGCTTTGATTAATGGTTTGAGAGGAACTTTATTTGCCACAAGTCCTGATGAAACAAAACAAGTGTTAACAGGAGTACATTTAAAAGTACAAAAAGATGGTTTAGAATTTGCAGCAACTGATGGTCATAGATTAGCAATTGTTAAGACTGAAAGTGTGGCACCAGAGGGTGAGTCAGAAGTAGAAGAGATTGAAGAAATTGAAGAGTTTGAAGTAACAATTCCTGCAAAAGCTTTACGAGAGGTTGAACGAATGATTGGAATGCGTCAATCATCTGAAGCTGTTGCCTTGAGATTTGATGAAGGTCAGGTAATTTTTGAGCTAGGAGAACAATGTTTAACGAGTAGAAAATTGGAGGGTCAATATCCAGCTTACGGACAATTATTACCTGATAAGTTTACTAATCAAATTAATGTTAATAGGAAAGAATTTTTAGGAGCAGTGGAAAGAATTGCTGTTTTGGCTGACCAAAAGAATAATATTTTGAAGTGTACTATTGATAGTGTTAATCAGGAAATTTCTTTATCTGTAGATGCTCAAGATGTGGGTAGTGGTAGAGAGTCTATGGCAGCACAAATTTCTGCTGATGAACCGGAAGAAATCGCTTTTAATGTTAAGTATTTGATTGAAGGTTTGAAGGCTATTCCTTCAGCTTCGGAGATTTCTATTCAGTTAAATACTGCTACAAGTCCGGTGGTTTTAAATCCATTGGGTGGGGTAAAAATGACTTATTTAATTATGCCTGTTCAGTTAAGAAATTAGCTGTTAACTGAATTTTGCCCCCCTAGCCCCCCTACTTTGGGGGGAATAAGAGTCAATTTGCTTGCTCTAGTCCCCCAATTTTGGGGGATTTAGGGGGCTTGGATTTAGCATAAGGGACTTCTCAGACAGCCTCTAATGCGGATTAGTTGGAAACTTTTGGTAGGAATTTCCCCCTAAACTTCCTTTAAAAATTATTTGACTGATAACTGATAACTGAATTTTGCCCCCCTAGCCCCCCTACTTTGGGGGGAACAAGAGTCAATTTGCTTGCTCTAGTCCCCAAATTTTGGGGGATTTAGGGGGGCTTGGATGAGGTTTATCAATTATTCATTATCCATTATCAATTAATTAAACAACTACTTAATAGAATTATTATGATTGATCAAAAAATAGATGTAGAAGAACTTCTAACAAATCTCTACAACTCCTTCGATCCATTTCAACCATTACCAGCAGGAGACCCCTTTATGTTGACTGTAAAAAAGTCCGAGGAGATGGAGATGTTTTAGTAGATTTAGGCAGAAAAATTAAGCGTTCAAATAGGATGACTTGTCAACTTTATGCTGGTCATCGTGGGGCAGGAAAATCGACTGAATTACTCAGACTTAAACAATACTTAGAATCACAGAAAATATTTGTGGTTTATTTTGCTGCGGATGAACAAGATATTGATGCGGAGGATACAGTGAAAAAGGCGTTCCTCCAATTTTAAGTCACCTCAATCAACATCGAGAAAAATTCAGGGATGACTTTAATATTTGCTTTGTTTTTATCCTGCCTGTGTATGCTTTGAAATATTTTATTCATCGTTGCCCAGACTTTTTTGATTGGCGTTCTAATACTTTTGAATTTAAGTCCGATCCGGGGTTAGTAGCTCAAGAGTCATCTAGAATTATTCAGGAAGGAGATTATCAGAAATATCTGAGTTTAACTTCTGAAGAAAGAAGGCAAAAGTTTTTGGAGATTCAAGATTTAATAGAAGATGAAAATAATCCTGATGAAGAGAAAGGAAAACTATTATTTGAACAGGGATTAATACTAGCATCAGACAGAAAATATGAAGAGGAGATTGCTGCTTATGATAAGGTTCTAGAATTTAAACCAGATGATGACCAAGCTTGGTACAGTAAAGGCATTGCTCTATCAGATTTAGACAGATATGAAGAGGCGATTTCTGCTTATGATAAAGCTCTAGAATTTAAACCAGATGATGACCAAGCTTGGTATAATAAAGGTAATGCTCTAAAAAATTTAGGCAAATATGAAGAGGCGATTTCTGCTTATGATAAGGCTCTAGAATTTAAACCAGACTATTATCAAGCTTGGAACAATAAAGGCATTGCTCTAAAAAATTTAGGCAGATATGAAGAGGTGATTTCTGCTTATGATAAGGCTCTAGAATTTAAACCAGACAAAGACGCAACTTGGTATAATAAAGGTAATTCTCTATTAGATTTAGGCAAATGTGAAGAGGCGATTTCTGCTTATGATAAGGCTCTAGAATTTAAACTAGACAAAGACGCAGCTTGGTATAATAAAGGTAATGCTCTAAAAAATTTAGGCAGATATGAAGAGGCGATTTCTGCTTATGATAAGGCTCTAGAATTTAAACTAGACAAAGACGCAGCTTGGTATAATAAAGGTAATGCTCTAAAAAATTTAGGCAGATATGAAGAGGCGATTTCTGCTTATGATAAGGCTCTAGAATTTAAACCAGACTATTATCAAGCTTGGAACAATAAAGGCATTGCTCTATTAAATTTAGGCAAATATGAAGAGGCGATTTCTGCTTATGATAAGGCTCTAGAATTTAAACCAGACTATTATCAAGCTTGGAACAATAAAGGCATTGCTCTATTAAATTTAGGCAAATATGAAGAGGCGATTTCTGCTTATGATAAGGCTCTAGAATTTAAACCAGACTATTATCAAGCTTGGAACAATAAAGGTAATTCTCTATTAAATTTAGGCAAATATGAAGAGGCGATTTCTGCTTATGATAAGGCTCTAGAATTTAAACCAGACTATTATCAAGCTTGGTATTTTAGAGGTACTGCACTGTACAGACTGCTACGTTTTAAAGAAAGTTATGCCAGTATAACGAAAGGCCAGGAAATTAATCCTGATTTTGCTGAACAAATATTTAGTCAAAACATAAAAAATATTCTCACTAAAATAGGCTGGTACAAACTGAAAGAAATTTTTACTAAAGTTTTGATAATTATTAGGTTAAGGTAAAATTCCTAAAGGTTTAACAATAGCTGAAGCAGCATTAAAATTAGATAAAAATTGGGGAAACTTGCAACGTCTTAAAAAAGAACTTTGGGGCGAAAAACTATTAGCAGACGCAGCAAAATTATTAGAACATCCTCAGATAAAAATCTTACTATCAGAGAGCAAGGAGTAGGGAGTAGAGAAAAATTATTTTTCCCTTTCTTTCAACCGACATTCCGCACTTCATGCTGTTGTAGATATTTTTTTAGCTGTCGAGGGTAAATAACTTAAAATTTCGATTTTCTCGAATGCTTCTTCTGGGAAGACTTTTGACTTTTCCTATTTCTTTTAAGCTTTTCTCTCTGCTCAGTCACTTCCGGGGGCGGACCATAATCTCCATTCGAGAAGTAGATTCGCTCTACAATATGTTGTGGTTCCACCTCAATCCACAGACGAGCTCCGCCTGCTTGACTGTCGTTCGGTTGATGTGGCTGATAAACGATTTGGCAAGGTCCATCAATTTTGAGAGCGTGACAATAATCTTTCTTACCTCCTACTTTCACAGCAACTGCTGGATGAGAAGTTTTATTGTCTCGGTTATAGTCAATAGTCTTTCGTAAAACATGAATAAAGGTATTGCCTGTACGTTGATTCTTGTTCCAAGTACCTTCTGGACCGCGACGACCTGGTGTAATTTCTGGCATCCCGCGACCATTAACTGGAATCATCCAAAACCTTTTAACCTTACGAGCACCTATAACTCTGCCTTCTTTTAGTAGTACCCGGAGTCTAGCAGTGGAAATATTAAGTAAAAATGCTGCTTCTGTTGTACCTATTTCCATATTTATCAAAACTATTTCGTAAGAGTTTTTAATTTAATATCAAAAAAAATAATTTTTTAGTCTGTGAGGTAATAATACATAAAAATGGCTGATGGTTCAAGTTTATCGAAGACTAACTTTTAATTTTCTCTTGTAGGAGCATACTTAAATCTAATCTTTGTGCTTTAAGCAAAAGAAAAAAATCAAAACCTGCTCCCACAAAAAAATAACTAACCTAAACTTTTACCGCCTCAGCAAACCTAATCTTCAAATAATCATCCTCCATTTTTGCCCCCGCAGGTTGCAAAGCTGCCAAAGCTTGAGGCAAAACCAAATTCCGACGATGATTACCAATTCTAATATTCAACTCATCGCCAGTTTTATTCAATTGAATTTTCTCTTTAGGAATTCCAGGCAAATATAATTGCAAATTATAATTACCCTTTTCTTGCACTACCTTAACAGTATTTTCCTTATAATAAACCTGACTAGGATCTTCATCTCCATACAAAGTTTCTTTCAATCTTTCCAAAGCAGCCAAACCACACATTTCCTCAGAATAAAGAGGTACTTCTTTCACTGGCAAAGGTCTAAAATTATCGTGAATTTCTTGCCGATATTGCTGTTGATTTTCCTTCCACTTTTTAAAGAAAGGGTCAGTCACAGAATCAGGAATAATCCGATTAGCTACTACTAAATCTGTAGAAACATTGTACAAACTTAAATAAGCATGAGCGCGTAAAGACTCTTTAATTACCATCTTTTCAGGATTAGTAACTAACCGCACAGAAGTCTTAGTATTATCAGTCAAAACCTTTTCCAAAGCCTCAATTTGCTCATAAAACTCATAAGGAGCATCCATCACTTCCTTATCAGGCAAAGAAAAACCAGTAATAGGTTTAAAAATAGGTTCAAAAAGAGGTCTTAATGCTACCGACATTCCCTGCAAAGGCTTATAAAACTTCCTCATATACCAACCTCCCACTTCCGGCAAACTCAAAAGTCGCAAAGCAGTACCAGTCGGAGCAGAATCAATAATTAAAACATCATATTCGCCCTCATCATAGTGACGCTTCATCCGCACCAGACCAAAAATTTCATCCATTCCCGGCAAAATTGCCAACTCCTCAGCTTGCACACCATCCAAACCCCGCGCCTGCAAAACCTGAGTAATATAACGTTTTACAGCTCCCCAGTTTCCCTCCAGTTCCATCAAAGCGTCCAACTCAGCACCCCAAAGATTTTCCCTAACCTTCCGAGGTTCGTGGCTCATTTCCATATCAAAGCTATCTGCTAGAGAGTGAGCTGGATCGGTGCTGAGAACCAGAGTTTTATGGCCTAACTCCGCACAACGTAATCCCGTTGAGGCGGCCACTGATGTTTTGCCAACGCCACCTTTTCCCGTCATTAATATTACGCGCATTAATTACTTAACCTTTTCTGAAAAATTTTTACATATTTTAACTTTAACGGGTTTTTGAGTTTTCCAGCATATGGGGAATCTCGCATATCATACAAATCCGGGTTAAAAAAAAGGTATATATCTAAGTAGAGTTTAGCCAGGAATAGTTGGTTAACTTTTTGATTTCTGTTGTCATTGTTGATAAAGTACGACACCTTTGAACTCAAATCTCTTCCATTTCTTCTATACTTTCAAAATGTCTATTTATCAGAGGTTCATCTACTAATGCCCATAATCTTTCTGCCAGTTGTAATTCAGGGGAATATGGAGGTAAATATTCTCTAATTATCCCTAATGGGACTTTAACTTTCTGACTTCTGTGCCACCCAGCTCTATCTTCTACTAAGATGATTTTTTTTGTTTCTGATAATCCCGCATCAACAGCGACAGTTTCATATACTAAATTTAACCACTTGGTATTAACTCGTGGTATTAAATACCAATAAGTTTTTCCAGTTTGGAGTTCTATAAACCCATATACATACCGACGCTGCTCTACGAGACAGGGCGGGATTCCCTAACACCGCTGGTAAGGGCTTTCTGTTGCCTCTTGACAGAGGAGCTGCCTTAACATAGCACCCGCCCTCCGGGATTTACTCCCTTCTGGTCTTACGGTCGCTCCACAGTACGTCGCCAATCCGACGGCTCCCCTAGACACTGCGAGTCCCACAGCCAAAATGTTTATACTTGCATTTATGTCCCGGTCATGGTGACTAGCACATTTTGGGCAATCCCACTCTCTAATATTTAGAGGTAATTTTTCTACTACATGACCACAATTAGAATAACGCTTAGAACTAGGAAAATATCGGTCAATTTTGATTAATGTACGGCCATACCATTCAGCTTTGTATTCTAATTGCCTGACTAACTCTCCCCAGTTGGCATCACAACCCACCTCCATCTCCCTCCCGGGAGGGGAGCAAGAGGGGTGGGTTGTAATTCTTGACCATGTTTTTTACTCCTAAATCCTCAACTACTATCCTTTGGTTTTCTCTAATTAGTTGGGTTGTTAGTTTATGGGTATAGTCAAGCCTTGAATCTTTAATTTGGCCGTGTATGATAGGCACTTATTCACTGTGCGACTAATTCCTCTTAAACTACTGCCCTCAAAATCAGCCTGTATAACCATGCGCATTTGTTCAGGTTGATGGGTAGCTCCTCCCCAGGAGGCACTTGTCTACGATAGTATAAAGTGTCGAAAGTTTAACTGTTTGCCCAGCATTCCGCAGGAAAAGTTTGTTGACATTTGGGACAATAATTATCGTTGACTTCCTTTACTGGTCTTTCCATGATACCCGAGTTTGATGATGGCCATACAAAGGAAATTCCATGATGATTGAAAGTATTTAGGGACAATAATTATATGATCATTCCCACACTTTCTTGATGCACAACCCATTAATTTACTTGAAAAAGCTGCTTCAAAACATCTAGTCGAGAAATATCCCAATAGTCAATATGACTGTTAATAAGTCCATCCGTATTTAGTTTTAATTCACTCCATCCTGGTATTACCATTCTAGGCTTCCAAGGCAAAGGAGCTGTCCAACTAAGTGTCCAACGGGTTTTAATTAAATCTCCTAACTGACTAATATCGTGTAATTCAAGTTCAATATCGTTAAACCAACTTTTCATAAAACCGATCATTTTTTGATAACGCTCAATCCCTCTAAATTTATTCAATGGGTCTTTAAAGTAAACATTTTCTGCATAGATAATGTAGGTTTGATCGGCAGGAAATTTTTGATAATCTTGTTTAAGTATTGAAATAATATCCATTTTTTTAGTTGAATTTTTTACTGTAAAATTAGACACTTTTTCTCAGTTTTTGATTTGTTTTTTACTAGAGTTATTGAATTAGTTATAACTTATCAGTAAGTGCTTCAGCATTTAGACTTTATTTCCCAATGAGCCACTAAGGGAAGACTGTCGCGGAGAACAGCGGTACAACCACGCGTCGGCGAAGCACATTAGCTCCTCTATCAGAAGCTAGAAGCAAGTTGTCACAGGAGGTTTTTCGATAAGTATACAAATAGATTTGATATAACATAATAAAACTTAGTACTTGACTCAATTCAACCTAAAACCTAACACTTAATACCAAATTAAAAAAAGGTCGCTACAGTATTAATCTCAAAACTCCTACCAACAGAATAAAGCACTGTAACAGTATTTTTTGAAAATGGTATAACATCTTCTTACTTATGGTTCCACTTCCGGCTATAAACGCTCTAATTGATAACGCCAAACTGCCAAAGTTTTTTCACGACCTTCTGAATTCATATCTATTTTTCCCATTAAACCTTCTGCATAAAAGCGTTCTAAAGTTTGCATGGTTACTTCTAAAGTTTGTCCTTTAAATTTTGCTGCTTAATTACTTCGACAATCCGATTTTCTATTACTTCATTAAAATAGCTATAGATACCTTGTTCTTTTAAATCAAGCAATCTTTGAACCCACATTTTTGCTACAAAATGTAGTATGTAAAAGCCAGAAAGTTTGAGTAAGTATTTAGACTTAATAAAAAAATCTGGCGTTGCTGAATTGAGCTATGAATTTGTTAATGGTACTTAGACATTTTATGGTCGAAAAATGGCTAAGAGTCAGTCTAGGCAAGGGAATTACGTCAACCCCCTAAAAAGAGCTGGAACCCTTGTTAGTTAAGGATTTATACCTTTTTGAAATAAAACTCTCTACCTGTATATATTTGAAGCTATTTTATTTGATCACTCTATTTTGTGTAAGTCCCATTAAACTGAAGTACCCGAATACTTCAGATAGCAATCGCTATTCAGAGGAAAATTTGCTCACGGGGTGACAAGCACTTCAAAAACATTGTTAGATAGGGGTTTAAAGGCTATAGATGAGTGTTAAAATGTGAGATAATTTGTGATGATAATCATCATTATTGGCGAAGGTGATGGGTTCGCGATCGCGAACCCACACCATTACATCTAGTTGATTTATTTTTCAACTAAATTTTGCTCAAAACACTAATGTAAGCCAATTAAAAAATTTTTTTTTAATAATGGGATGAATGGTAAGAGGTTTAGGGTAAATAATTAGAGTTGTCGCTAAATAAAGGGAAAAAATCACTCTAACCTAGACAGAGCAATAATTCCCAGCATTTTTGCCATCCAATAGCTACAATCCTTACAGAACAAGGTTTTTGGGGAATTTTTAAGTTATAAAGCGACAAGTCTATTAAATATTATTTAACATTGACAGAGCTTTTCATCCCCTTTGATAATTCAACTTTTTCATCCGATTAAAATTGATCATATCTGTGACAAGTTCAACTAAATATTCCCCAGCTATGACCCACAATTC
>NZ_JAAHGU010000059.1:0-40694 GCF_010692685.1 Okeania sp. SIO2F5
TCGTGAATGCCTGTGGACGGAGTGCTGCCGACAGTTCCGGTGGTTTGCGTAGCATTCCGTAGGAAAGCAGGAAGTAAACAGTAGAATATCACTCTATGTGACGTTTTATATCGGTTTTATGAAGCAGCATAAGCCATATACTCTGAAACAAATTATTGACATGACAGGGGGTGTAAACCCCTTAGATATACCGGATGAAACTCCTGATGATGACGAAAGAATACAAAAATTGGAAAAGATCAAGTTTATTGGATGATTTTTGGTAAAGATAGGCTTGCCGCTAAACGTAAACATTAGGGATCTGCAAGTTGTGAATTTGGGAAGCTCTGTGGAAAATGTGATGTCAAATTCTCTGACTATCAGGATTTAACAACATCAATCACATTGATTCATAAAGAGAATATAAAGAAAGTTTAGTTCCAGTCAAATTAGGTGTTATGATCAAGTATAATTGATCTATATTTTAACTAATCAGTCGTCTACCTGCCATCGCTGTTACCAGCTCATCAAACAACCAGAAATCTTGCGGGCAGTAACTCAGTTCCACTGGTGATCGTCAACCGTTACTTGCAATGTCTAATTAACCGGATTCTATATTACTCATATCTAATCTTAGTTTCGGTTTGTTGTACCACGCACTGTTATTTTTACCCTATTTGCTCTATTTGTGCAACAAAGCCCGCACGCATACGAAATTATACACCATTTGTAGGGGTTAACGGTCGTTAGCCCCCTACAAATGGTGGTTATGCGTGAGTCCTGTTGAAGTTAATTTTTTCGGGCGTTGATGTTTAATTGCCATCGGATTTTTTTTATTTCTACAACACCCTCAATACACTAGGAATACTATCAATAACATCTAATGATTGAATTTCCTCTAATGCTTGCCGGAAGTTACCTTCTTTTACATCATGGGTGACAACCACTATTTCTGCAAGTCGATCATGTACTCCTGTTTGCACTACAGATTCTAAACTGACATCATGACTGCCAAAAAAAGTACCCAGTTTACCAATAACACCAGGGTGGTCTTTTGTCAGGAAGCGGGCATAAAATCTGGTAACAAGTTCTGCCATTGATGCTGTTTCACAATAATGTTGATGAGTACAACTTAACAATGGGTGAGCAATAGGTTCAGTTTCTGTTTTGAGGATGGCAGCGATACTCATAATGTCGGAAACAACTGCACTTGCTGTGGGACCTGAACCTGCACCAGGCCCGAAAAACATTACTTGTCCAATGGGTTCTCCTTCTACCAGGATAGCGTTATAAACATCATTAATACTTGCGAGGGGGTGAGTTTTTGGCACGAGGGTAGGATGTACTCTCAGTTGTAATTCGTCTGTGGTGGGGTTGGTATTGTTGGGGTCGCATTTGGCGATCGCTAATAATTTGATGACAAAGTCTAGTCTGTCAGCATAAGCAATATCAGCTGCCGTTACTTGACGAATACCTTCGCAATGAATATCTTCTAATTTAATTAGACCACCGAAAGCAAGAGAAGCCAAAATTGCGATTTTATCTTTGGCATCTAACCCATCTACATCTGCAGTGGGGTCAGCTTCTGCATAACCTAAATTTTGAGCATCGGCAAGAACATCTGCAAAGTCTGCTCCCTCTTTTTGCATTCTGGTGAGGATGTAATTAGTTGTCCCGTTAATGATACCGATAACCGAATGAATGCGATTAACTCCCAAAGATTCTTTGAGGGGTTGAATAACAGGGATACCGCCACCCACTGCTGCTTCTAACATGACATAAACACCTTTTTCATTCGCTGCTTCAAAAATTTCTGGACCATAGCGAGAGATCACAGCTTTATTGGCGGTGACGACGTGTTTGCCATGGGCAATAGCTTTGAGCATTAGGCTTCTTGCGGGTTCCAACCCACCGATAAGTTCTACTATAATATCTATCTGTGGGTCAGTAGCGATCGCTTCTAAATCTGTTGTTAAAATATCTGAAGGTAGATTAATATCTCTGGTTTTGGAGATATCGCGCACTCCCACTCGATGTATTTCCAGTTCCTGAATTAAAGGATGACGACCTTCTGGGGATAGCAAAATTTTTGCTGTCCCTATACCGACTGTACCTAATCCCAACAAACCAATTTTGAATCCCACGATTGTTAACCCATAATGAATTAAATATTTTGAGCAAGGTTCAGCCATAATAGCTGAATACTATCCTAAATATTAACAAATAAATCGAACAAAAAATAGTCTTTTTAGGAAAAATATTATGTCCGGTTAAATACTGGTTATTCAAAGAGTAGGGAAGCGCTGAGAGTAATACCAAATCTCAAAAATTTTTCTATGTTTTCTTGAGTGTGGGAGATGGAGACCCATCCCTAATATCATGTCCGCTTGAATAGTGATACTTTGGAGGGGGGTTGCACATTCTGGAATGATATTGCCAAAAATTAGTTTAGACTTTGACTAAAAATAACCATTAATTAATCATTCTAGCAATTGATTAATCCACAATCCAATTCAATCAAAAATCTCAAATCATTCGTCGCTGTGCAACGCCTTGGAGGAGGGAAGGCAGAGGGTAGAAGGCAGAAGGCAGAATGCAGAAGGGAAAGAAAAGTTAAAAGGGAGAAGGTTTTTTTATAACTGATTATCCGGACATGATATAACCCCTCCTAGTAGCGCGTCAAGCTTGAAATAGTGTTTTAGGAAAATTCTCCAAACCTTAGTCATAGTAAGAATTATACTAAAAAATTGGCTTTGCATAAATGCGGGATGATTTTAATAGTTCTGTGGAATGGGTATCTTGCCCGTTCCTTATATTTTCGGACGGGCAGGATCCCACCCCACTTAATATTCATCCCCTAATTCAGCAACGCCTACTAAAAAATTTAATACATTATTTTCAGCTTGACGCGTCAGTAGTTTTTTGTGTTAATTTTGGAGTAAATTCATAGCTACAGCTAAGATACCAATCTGACGCCTGTCTACTAATAGTTATTTTTTGAGTTGTTGCCTCAATAGGTTCGTAAGTTTTGACAATACTAATAAAAGGTAATTTATGGTTCCATCCGTTTAATTCTATTAGCTTTCCACAATTATCAATTGTGTTTGCGTAGCATTCCGTTGGAAAACTATCATGTTTACCTTTTTTCTTAAACCTTGGATATTTACTCAATCCTTGTTTGCGTTTGCGTAGCATCCCGTAGGGAAGCATTCCGCAGGAAAAGAATCTTTTAAACGCTTCACCTAAACTGATGTTTGCGCAGCATTCCGTAGGAAAAGCGTATTGATAAACTTTAGATGATCAGCTTTTCATTCAGGGTTCAAGAGGTTTTGTCTGATTAGTAAAAACCTTTCTGAGTTTACGGGAATTAGGTTTATAACCATCCCTGTAAGCCGCATTCCACAAACTTAACCTCCAATTATAACACCATCTGCTATAACCCGCGTGTTGAGCCATCAGAGTTTTTTGCTTATTATTTAATTTGAGTTTGGTTCTGATGGATTTCATGTATGAGTGAACCCAGACTGTCTAATAGAGCCACTTTTTAACGTATTATATCGTTATTCTTTGATTAAGTCAATGCTCCCCCGATTTTTTTCACTCTCTGCATAACCTAACTTAGACCAGATATACGCATCTTTACAGTTACAGGAAACAACTTGATTCCTGAGATTAATACTAGGTGAAATGACGTAAATTCGTTTTCAGCTTAGTAAATGCAGAAAACTTGGCACTTAATTATAGTTTCTCTAGTTTTCAGGCAACTTCTCAAAAATGCATAACCTAATTTAGACCAGATATAACGCATATTTACAGTTACAGGAAACAACTTGATTCCTGAGATTAATACTAGCTGAAATGACGTAAATTCGTTTTCAGCTTAGTAAATGCAGAAAACTTGGCACTTAATTATAGTTTCTCTAGTTTTCAGGCAACTTCTCAAAAATGCATAACCTAATTTAGACCAGATATAACGCATATTTACAGTTACAGGAAACAACTTGATTCCTGAGATTAATACTAGCTGAAATAATGTAAATTCGTTTTCAGCTTAGTAAATGCAGAAAACTTGGCACTTAATTATAGTTTCTCTAGTTTTCAGGCAACTTCTCAAAAATGCATAACCTAATTTAGACCAGATATAACGCATATTTACAGTTACAGGAAACAACTTGATTCCTGAGATTAATACTAGCTGAAATAATGTAAATTCGTTTTCAGCTTAGTAAATGCAGAAAACTTGGCACTTAATTATAGTTTCTCTAGTTTTCAGGCAACTTCTCAAAAATGCATAACCTAATTTAGACCAGATATAACGCATATTTACAGTTACAGGAAACAACTTGATTCCTGAGATTAATACTAGCTGAAATAATGTAAATTCGTTATTACAGTTTCTCTAGTTTTAAGCCATTTACAGATATAAAAATAGAACTGGTGGCAGGGACAGAAATAGAGATGTTAGTTTAACCCACATCTGCTCTCTCAAACCTTTCTCCATCATTCTGTTTAGCAAACCCAATCTCAACGGAAATAAAGCATGATAATTGTTCTCAAAGCAGCGACTCCGACAGTCGAAATTGAACACATTAAAGACGAACTGTCCCAATACAAAGTCAGTGTCGAAAAAATCATCGGCAAACACCGAGTGGTGATTGGTTTAGTCGGTGACACCGCTGAACTCGATCCCTTAAAAATTCAGGCTGTCAGTCCTTTTATTGAAAAAGTCTCACGAGTTGAACATCCCTTTAAACGGGCAAGTCGAGACTTCCGACATGGTGAACCCAGTGAAATTATTGTTGAAACACCGAACGGTTATGTTGCTTTTGGCGAACACAATCCCATCGTTCAAACTGCCGGTCCTTGTTCGGTTGAAAATGAACAGATGATTGTCGAAACCGCCCAACAAGTTAAAGCAGCAGGTGCTCATTTCCTACGTGGTGGAGCTTACAAACCTCGGACTTCTCCTTATGCTTTTCAAGGACATGGTGAGAGTGGTTTGGAATTGCTAGCCATTGCACGTCAAGAAACAGGCTTGGGAATTATCACCGAAGTAATGGATGCAGCCGACATTGAAAAGATAGCAGCTGTTGCAGATATTCTCCAAGTTGGTGCTCGTAATATGCAGAACTTTTCTCTATTAAAAAAAGTTGGTGCTCAAGAGAAACCGGTTCTGCTGAAGCGGGGAATGTCAGCAACCATTGAGGAATGGTTAATGGCGGCTGAATATATTTTAGCAGCGGGAAATCCCAATGTTATTTTGTGTGAACGGGGAATTCGCACCCATGACCGCAAATATACCCGGAATACCCTCGATTTATCCGTGATTCCTGTCTTGCGGACACTAACTCATCTTCCCATTATGATTGACCCCAGTCACGGGACAGGTAAAGCCGAATACGTCCCGGCAATGGCAATGGCCTCAATTGCAGCAGGAGCTGATGCTCTGATGATAGAAGTTCATCCCAACCCTTCCCAAGCTCTTTCTGATGGTCCTCAATCCTTGACACCTCATCGCTATCAAGACCTGATGCAAGAAATGACAGTTATTGGTAAAACAGTGGGTCGTTGGCCAGAAAAGTTAGCCCTCGCCCCTTCATCCCCTCAAGCCACCAAAAAATTAAGTGCCATTGTTTAAATTTTGTTGTGAGTTGAAGGAAAAATTGAAGGCTAACTTAGATTGATTCAACTCACAATATCTGATCAAACATGTCTTTTTAGCCAATTCTAGAAAAATAATGCATATGAACGCTCAAACCCTAGTCTTAAGACCAATTTTTTCCCAACACTTTCCACGAAAGCGGAATTACATCGAACCTGTATTACTCACCCCATTTCAGCGAATATTACTCACGACAAACGGCACTGTTACAGATATGATTGAAGCTTACTCGGGGGAAGCAATCAAAATCAAAAAGCTGTTTGAAGACAAGATTCAACTTGAAGAAGACATCCTGCCGATGAACCTCAAAAAAGGCACAGAAGTTATCGCTCGCAAAGTGTTACTTCAAGGTAAGATGAGTGACCGCAACTATGTCTATGCGGATTCAATTTTAGTTCTCGACAGACTGAATGAAAAAATGCGAACCCAACTGTTACAGACCAAAACTCCCATTGGGAAACTCTGGATCGAGAACAAAGTGGAAATCTTCAAAGAAAATGTCGAACTTGGCAAAGAACATGCAGGGGATTTAGCAGATTATTTCCAGATTCAACCCAAAGACAATCTCCTGTATAGAACCTACTGCGTCATTTCCAATCATCAGTACACCATGATGATTACAGAGAAGTTTCCGGAAAATAGTTTTAGGCGAAATTTCTAATAGACATCTCCAATAATAAAAAAGAAAATCAACTATCGTCAAGAAATTATCAATTCTTTCCCACTACTCCCTACTCCCTACTCCCTCTTTTGGAGGAGATGTCTAATAGCATCGGTTGTTCAAGTGGCACAATAGAGGTAAAATTATGATTATTAAACGATTAAAAGAAGCGGCTCATTCCTTTCCAAAACATACAGCAATTGTCTATAATGAGTCCCGAATTAGTTATGAGCAACTTGACTTCAAAGTTCAAGGATTAAGTGAGGGATTAAGTTCTCTAGAAATTGGTAAAGGTGATTGTGTTGCTTTCGTTTTACCCAACTGTCCTGAGTTTGTTTATAGCTTCTATGCAGTTGCTCAGTTACAGGGAATTGTTCTGCCTCTCAATCATTTATTCAAAGCCGAAGAACTGAGTTATTGTCTCAGGGATAGCAAGGCAAAAGCAGTAATTACTGACCTCAAACGTGCCAAAATTTGTCAGGATATTATTGCAAATATTGACCGAAAAATTGAGTTAATTGTTGTGGATGGTGTTTATCCTGAAAGCCACTATATATATCATCTAATTCTGCCAGGAAAATTTCAACATCAAGACTATTCAGAAAAAACTCCTTCTCCTGAGCTTCTGTATCAATATTCATCCGGTTCAACGGGGAAACCAAAACGAATTGCACGCACCCAGGCGAGTCTTTGCCATGAGGTAAAAAACTTCGCAGAAACCACCCAAATTCAGCCCTCTGACAATATTCTTTGTGCAGTTCCGATGTATCATGCTCATGGGTTAGGAAATTGTCTCCTCGCAGCAACTTGTAATGGTGCAACCTTAGTTATTTTAGAACAGGTTTTGCAGAAGGATGGTACACCTGTTGAGGTTCCCTTTGTCTTCCGGTGCCCCCGAATTTTTGAACTGATTAAAACGGAGAAGATTACCATCTTTCCGGCAGTACCTTATATATTCAATGCTTTGGCAGAAACTCGAACAAAAACCTTGGTGAACCTATCTAGTTTGAGATTATGCTTTTCAGCCGGAAACTTTTTATCCAAAGACATTTTTGATAAGTTTTGGCAGCGATTTAAGATTCCTATTCGACAGCTTTATGGCTGTACTGAGGCTGGCTCTGTGGCAATTAATTTAGAGGAAGATATCAACAAAATTTATCACTCTGTTGGGTTTCCGCTCAATAATGTTGAACTCAAAATTGTTAATGAAAGTGGGAATGAGCAACCCATGGGAATGAGTGGAGAAGTTGTGATCAAAAGTGGTTCTCTAACTCAAGGTTATATTAATCAGCCAGAACTGAATCAACAAGTCTTTAAGGAAGGATGTTTCTATACAGGTGATTTAGGGAAAAAAGATGAGTGGGGTCGAGTGTATATTACCGGTCGCAAGAAGCTGCTCATTGATACCGGAGGTCGCAAAGTTGACCCGATAGAAGTAGAGGATATTTTGATGAATCATCCTCACATTAAAGAAGCTGTTGTTGTTGGTGTAAAAGGATCTTATGCTGGCGAATTGGTTAAAGCTGTAATTGTCAAAAAAAGTCGAAAAAATTTTGACGACCAAGAGATTCTTTCATTTTGTAAGCAGCGTCTTGCGGAGTTTAAAGTTCCCAAAATCATTGAATTTCGCCCAGAGATTCCCAAAAGTCCACTCGGAAAAATTCTGAGAAAGGAATTAGTTTAAACCGATATCATCACAGTCCAAATACTAATTTTTTAACGAGCATAATACCATGATTACAACTACAAGAATTCAAGAACAAGTTCAAGGGTTAGTTTTGGAAGTTCTACCCGATGTGACCTTAGAAGAGTTGCAAGACGATGTAGATATCTTCAACTTGGGTCTAGATTCAATTAACACGATGACTCTAATTTCTAACTTGCAAGAGACTTTTGAAATTGAGTTAGATGTGAGTGAGATTAGTTTTGAGAACTTTCAAAATATCTCAACAATTGTGGAGATGATTGAAGAAAAGAAAAGTTGTTAAATTTTAACAATCTATTTAGGGTTTCGCTCAGTTACGCTACCGCTAACACACCCTACCCATAGCTTTCTTCCCTTCTGCCTCCTGCCTTCTGCCTTCGTTCCTCCAAAGTGTAACTATTTAACCAGACATGATATAATATGTCACTCGAAACATTAAACAAAAAACAACAAAAAACTTCTCCAGTTACCAATAATTCAACTCAATCAGTGGCTGCTAAAAAGGAGCTATGGGAAGCAATGAGAACCGTTATTAGCTTACAAAATCAAGCTCCACCCTTAGTCTCTGTTTCCAGAGAAAATCCACTTCCTCTGTCTTTTCCTCAAGAGCGGTTATGGTTTTTACAACAGTTGGAACCAAGTAAAGCTGCTGCTTATAATATGCCGTTTGGGTTTCGCATTTCCGGTTCACTTAATCCATTAGCTTTAGAGCAAAG
Organism: Okeania sp. SIO2F5; assembly: GCF_010692685.1. Classification (NCBI taxonomy): domain Bacteria; kingdom Bacillati; phylum Cyanobacteriota; class Cyanophyceae; order Oscillatoriales; family Microcoleaceae; genus Okeania; species Okeania sp. SIO2F5. The sequence continues at coordinate 8,724 of NZ_JAAHGU010000059.1, forward strand.
TCTGAATGAACTTATTCAACGTCACGAGTCTTTGCGAACGACTTTTACCTTAGTTGAAGGTCAACCAACTCAAGTAATTCACTCCTCGTTTTCCTTTCGTTTATCTCTAGTTAATGTACAGAACTTCCCTCAAAAACAACGGGAAAATAAGGTAATGGAATTAGTGAAGGTAGATATTGAGCAACCGATTGAATTGACTCAACTCCCTCTGTTTCGAGGAACACTTTTTAAACTTGATGAACATGATTATTTTCTGTTACTGAATGTTCACCATATTATCGTCGATGCTTGGTCAAAAGGAGTTTTATTTCAGGAGTTAGCAACACTCTACGAAGCATTTTCTCTCGGTCAATCTTCACCCCTTCCAGAACTTCCAGTGCAGTATGCGGACTTTTCGGTTTGGCAACGTCAATGTATTCAAGGTGAGTTTAAAGAGACTTTGCTAAACTATTGGAAGCAACAACTTGGCAATAATTTACAAGCCTTAAAGCTGCCAACTGACCATCCTTATCCAACTAATCCTACCCATTCTAGTGCCTACAATAAACAGTTACTTTCTGTTGAACTCACGACTCAACTTAAAAGCTTCAGTCGAAAACAAGGAGCAACATTATTTGCAACGTTATTAGCTGCATTTAATGTGCTATTATATCGCTACACTAATCAAGACGATTTTTTTGTATGTAGTCCAATTGCGAATCGGAGTCGGAAAGAAACAAAGGGATTAATCGGTTACTTTGCGAACTTACTGATTCTACGGACACAGTTGAACGTAAACCAAACGTTTGGGGAGTTTTTGAGTCAAGTTCGTCAGGTTGTTTCCGGAGGTTACGCTTATCAAGATTTACCCATTCAAGAAATTATTAACGCTCTAAATTTACTGCAAACTCCTCTCTCTAAGGTGATGTTTGCACTGCAAAATACAACAGTTCATACCTTAAACTTACCCGGTTTAAATGTCGAAACCTTCAATCTTGATAGCGGAACAGCGGATTTTGACCTCTATCTCTATCTGATTCCAGAAGGTGATACTTTTGCTGCTATCTTCAAATACAATGCTGATTTATTTGAGGAAGCAACCATTGCTCAAATGCAGGAGCATTATCGTACTATTCTGGAAAACATTTTAATCAATCCAGAGCAGTCTATCTTGGAGGTACTCCCTTTAAGTGCAACTGAACAGCAACAATTAGAGGAGAAACGAGCCAATCAATCTACATTAAAACCATCCAGTAATTCGTCTAAACCTGCTTATGTTGCACCACGCAATTCAACTGAACTCAAACTCGTTCAATTATGGAGTAAAGTATTAGGAATTGAATCCATTGGAATTCGAGATAACTTCTTTGATTTAGGTGGACAGTCTTTAATGGCGATGAGTTTGTTTACTCAAATAGAACAAACCTTCGGTAAAACGTTACCTTTGGCAACACTACTAAAATCTCCAACCATTGAACAACTAGCCGAAATTCTTGCTGAAAAGGAATCTTCTCTCCCTTGGTCTTCATTAGTTCCACTTCAACCTCGTGGTTCTAAACCACCTTTCTTCTGCATTCATGGGCAACAAGGGAATGTATTGAACTTACGAGAATTAGCAAAATCTCTAGGTTCAGAGCAACCGTTTTATGGATTGCAAGCTAAAGGGTTAGATGGCAAACAAATGCCTGACTTTACAATCGAAGCAATGGCGGCTAATTATCTTCAAGAAATTCGCAGTGTTCAACCCCATGGTCCCTATTTTCTCGGAGGAAACTCTATGGGAGGTACGATTGCTTTTGAGATGGCACAAAAACTTCAACAGCAAGGAGAAAAGGTGGCATTACTGGTGATGTTTGACACCTTCAATAAAAGTGCTTTTCCTCGCCTTGTATTCCGAAACCAACATTACTTCAAATACTTATCTCAATTGGGACTATCCAAGTCACTATTTGAGGAACTCAAAGAGGTTACTCAACGCCAACTGCAAGCTATGCTTTGCCAGCTTTATCTAAGTTTAGGAAAACCTCTACCTCATCATCTCAGTCGTGCGATCGTAGCTGAGGCGAATATGCAGGCAAAGTGGGCTTATTCACCACAAGTTTATTCCGGTAAAATTACCCTGTTTCGTGCTAAAAAATCTGCTAAATTCAACAAGTTTTATTTACCGAATCAAGCAGATTGGGAAACTCGCGATCCTGAACATGGTTGGAGTAATTTTTCTAGGGATAAATTAGAAATTTACGATGTACCGGGAGACCATTATTCAATTTTTGATCAACCGAATGTACAAGTCTTAGCTGACACTTTAAAGGCTTGCTTAGAGGATATCTGAAAAGTTTTTTGATACTGAATTTTGCCCCTAGTCTCCCAACGCATGGGGATTTTGCCCCCCTAGCCCCCCAATACTGGGGGGAACAAGATTCAATTTGCTTCTACAAGTCCCCCAATTTTGGGGGATTTAGGGGGCGCGTGATTTAGCAAAGGTGAACAAGAGTCAATTTGCTTCTACAAGTCTCCCAACGCATGGGGATTTTGCCCCCCTAGCCCCCCAATACTGGGGGGAACAAGATTCAATTTGCTTCTACAAGTCCCCCAATTTTGGGGGATTTAGGGGGCGCGTGATTTAGCAAAGGTGAACAAGAGTCAATTTGCTTCTACAAGTCCCCCAATTTTGGGGGCTTAGGTTTAACCGAAATAATGTTTACTCTCAATACAACAGGAGATTTCACAATGAATACAATGACTTATGATGTAGCAATTTGCGGTGGTGGTTTAGCGGGTTCAACTTTAGCTAGACAGTTGAAGTTAACAATGCCTGATCTTTCTATTATTGTCCTGGATCGCTTGGCTCGACCTCTCCCTGAAGGTGCTTTTAAAGTAGGAGAATCAACGGTTGAAGTGGGTTCCTATTATCTCGCTGAAACACTCCAATTTGGCGATAATTATTTCAAACGGAATCATATGCCAAAGTTAGGACTCCGTTTCTTCTTAGGTGATGCTCAAGGTAAATTTGAAGAACGTCCTGAACTCGGACTATCTAAATTTCATTCGCCTTCCTCCTATCAAATTGACCGAGGTAAGTTTGAAAATGACCTGCGAAACTTAAACATTGAAGCAGGAATTGCCGTTTTAGAAAGTTGTAAGGTTCTTGATATTACCCTATCTGAAAATAATCAAGACTTCCATAAAATTGTTTACACTCAAGATGACGCGAAGCAAAAGAATACCATTCAAGCTAAATGGGTTATTGATGCAATGGGTCGTCGTCGATTTTTGCAGAAGAAACTGGGTTTAGCTCAACGGAATAGTTCTAAATATAGTGCGGTTTGGTTCTGGGTCAATGAACGGATAGATGTCAGTGATTTTGTTCCCAAAAGTAACCAAGACTGGCATGAGCGTGTCCCTGAAAATCAACGATATTATTCAACCAATCACTTGTGTGGAAAAGGCTACTGGATTTGGATGATTCCGCTCCCCGGTAACTACACCAGTATTGGAATTGTCACTGATGAAACGGTTCATCCTTTCAAACAACATAACACTGAGGAAAAAACATTTGATTGGCTCCAAACCTATGAACCTACTTTAGCGAATCATCTTCAAGGGATTTCAACTCAAAAATTTATGAAGATGCCTCACTATAGCTATTCTTCTAAGCAAATTTTTTCAAATAATCGTTGGGCTTGTGTTGGTGAAGCTGGCGTATTTCCCGATCCCTTCTATTCTCCTGGTACTGACTTAATTGGATTTGGAAATTCTCTTGTCACTCAGATGATTGAAGCAGATCTGCAAGGTAAGTTAACCTCAGAAATGGTGGCGGAAGCAAATCGCTTTTTACTCACCTATGCCGAAGGGGTAAAAGACAATATTCACAAAGTTTACTCCTGCTTTGATAAAGATTTGGTGATGGCAATTAAGGTAATTTGGGATACCCTATCTGGCTGGGCATTTAGTGCGCCTCTGATGTTTAATTCGATTTTCCTTGACTCTGAAAAACGGGCAAAAATTCGTCAAGGTTCAGGTCGATTTTTTCTGTTAGCTCACAGGATGCAAAAGTTGTTTATAGACTGGGCAGAACGCTCGCAAAATCGGGGGACTTATGAGTATCTTGATTACTTAGAAATGGATTTCATCAAGCAATTGCGATCGCGGAATTTACAATCCAATAAAACTGAACAGCAACTCATCGACGATCATATTGCTAGTTTGGAAATGTTTGAGGAACTTGCCCAAGTTATTTTCCGCATGGCACTTGAAGATACAATGCCTGAAAAATTAGCAGATTTTCCGGAGTCAGCTTGGTTAAATGCTTGGGCAATTAGCCTCAACGAAGAACGATGGGAAAAAGATGGATTATTCCGCCCCAAAACTCAACCCCGCGATTTACAAGCAATGACTCAACAACTGCGGCAAAATATTCACTTCCTTTCAGTTATTAAGGAAACAGTCACGGTTTAAAACTTAGTTTGAATTGAATCTGTTTTCATCTCAAGCACTCAAAAGTTTGGAGTTGTAAATTGAACTGTTGATAATCAACTCCATTCTCTCTTTCCCTGAAAGTTCACTCTTACCCCCTTTCAAACGATGAAAAACAAATGGCGTTGTTTATCCAAACTTAGCTTTATATCCTGTTTAGCCGTATTGTTTTTATCTACAATTCTGAACCTTCCGACTCAAGCACATGGCTCAGATTTAACAGTTGCTAAGATTATTGTGAATCCAACTGAAGCAGAAATTAACCTCACAATACCAACCAATTTAGTAGCTTTCGCAGATGATAATGGAGATCAACAACTCTCCCTAGATGAAGTTCGGACTCATCAAACTCAACTACAAAGTTTCTTCTCTGAAAATCTGCGTTTGACGGATCAAAAAGGAGATTTAGGTTCACTTCGTCTCGAACCGACAAAAGATGTCTCTAAGCTGCTGAATTTTACCACTCAAACTAACATCCACAGTACCTTATTTTTAAGTTATATATGGCAAGAACATATTGAAAGCCTGAATATTCGCTATGATCTATTCTCGCCCCTTTTTCCCGATGGTCATGGTCTGGTAAAAGTCCTTCATAATGGACAAGTACAAAGCTACATTTTTAGTTCTAATAATCGAGAGTATTCATTCCAACTTCAATCAAATTTATCTCCATTTTTGAGTCAAAATTGGTGGGTAGTAATCCTGCTTGCATTTTTGTGGGGAGCAACTCACGCTCTCTCTCCAGGACATGGAAAAACCATTGTCGGAGCTTATTTGATTGGGTCTCATGCGACTGCAAAAGATGCGATAATTTTGGGTATGACAACAACAATTACTCATACTATTGGTGTCTTAGTTTTCGGTGTAATTACACTATTTGCGACTCAATATATTTTGCCAGAACAGCTTTATCCTTGGTTGAATTTATTATCAGGATGTATAGTTGTTTTAATTGGTCTAAATCTATTTTTTCTGCGAATTTTTCCATCTGAATCTGAACACCATTCTCATGACCATTCTCACGACCATTCCCATCACCATCACGACCATTCCCATCACCATTATCCGAATAACTGGCGCAGCCTTCTGATGATTGGAATTTCTGGTGGTTTAATGCCTTGTCCAGCAGCTTTAGTTCTTTTACTCAGTATGATAGCTCTCAATCAGATTAGTTTCGGCTTGGTTTTAGTGTTGATATTTAGTTTAGGATTGGCTGCAACATTAACAGGTTTAGGTTTGATCTTCGTCAATGCTAAACGACTCTTCAAGCGACTGCCAAATCAGGTTCATTCGATTCCTTTCCTATCGGCAGCTAGTGCTTTAATTGTATTCTTAATTGGCTTAGGAATTACAACGCAAGCACTCTTTCAAATCCAATTTGTTCTAGTTGGATAGTCCCGACGCTGTTCGGATATCAATGTAAATTTACTTTCAAGGAGATGATTATGTTGACAACAAAAATCTTGAAGACATCGATCTGTATTCTCGGTTCTGGCCCTGCTGGTATTGTTCTCGGAAGTATTCTGCTGAGAAACGGGATAGACTGTATTATCATTGATAAATACAATCGTGAAGAAATTTATGCCAGAGGACGGGCGGGAGTTATTGAGAGTACAACGGTTGAAATTCTCAAAAAAAATGACCTGGCGGATACCCTGCTCAAAAATGCTTATACTCACGGTTGTTGTGAGTTTCGCTATCCCGATAAAAGCCTAACTTTTGAATATGGAAGCTTAAGTGGAGGAGATGTTCATCATGTTTATCCTCAGAGCGATCTCAACGATGATTTGATTGAAAAATATATCAAGGATGGCGGTAAGTTACTTTTTCATTATGAAGGCAAAAATATTGTTCAAAGTGATGACAAAGTCGAAGTTGAATGTTATGATTTAGATAGTCAAAAAACTGTAACGATTCAAGCGGATTTTGTAGCAGGATGTGATGGTTATCATGGGTTAGCTCGTCAATCTGTTCCCTCTGAAGTTGTAGACATTTACAGCAAACAATACAACTATCGCTGGTTAGCTATTTTAGCCTACGCTCCCCCTTCAGCCCAGCATACTCTTTATGGTGTACATCCAGATGGTTTTGCCGCTCATATGCTTCGCAATAGCAAGATTTCTCGCTATTACCTTCAAATTCCCAGCACCGATACTTTAGAAGATTGGTCAGATGAACGCATCTGGGCTAATTTACGCCAGCGACTTGCTAAAGAAGGATGTCCATTAAATGAAGGTGAAATTTTTCAAAAGCGTATTATGGAGCTGCGAAATTATGTGATGGAACCTATGGGTTATAAGCGATTATTATTAGCAGGAGATGCGGCTCATATTATTACCCCAATGGGTGGAAAAGGCTTAAATTTAGCAGTGCAAGATGCGGGAGTTTTAGCAGAAACATTGATTAGCTACTATCTCGAAAACCACGATCTTTCTTATCTAAACCGCTACTCCGAAATTCGCTTGCCCTACATCTGGCGTGCTCAAGAATTTTCTTATAGCTTGTTGACCATGTTGCACTCACCGGAAGGAGAAGATTTAGAGGATGTACGTTTTCGACGTAAACTCAGTGAATCTAAGCTTTCTCAATTAACAACTTCATCAACATTTGCTAAGAATTTTGCCCGAAACTACGTTGGAATTGTATGATTTTTGAAATTCCTTGGCAGACCAGGGAATTTCAGACTATTACTAGGTATACCCGTCAATGACCCAAACACTAACCTACGAGTATAGTGTGGGCTTGTCCCGGAGTTGACCCGGCTAAGTGCTTTGCGCACTACGTTAACGGTAAGCGTTAAAGAACCTACCTTGGGATACCTCGCCAGTTCCAAGCTCTAGAACTAGATAGCTAAACATCCTATTTTTGTATTGGAAGTGCTATTTGGAAGTTACCGACCGTTAACGTAGCTTAGGCGAACATTACCCTAGTAATAGGAGATTTCAAATGTTAATTTGATACTTCTGAGTTGACTACTAGATGTAAAAATCAAAAGTTTAATGGTGCACTTCGGGGGATCAATTAAGTTTGTTCTCAAATTTTAGGGGAAAGTAATTTATATGCTGGTTGCTTTCCTCCCAACACTAAAACACACTTTATAGTGTGGGTCTCCAGCAACTATTTTTATTGATGAATACAAAAACTAAGTCTACCGCATTTTACCTCGCTAGCTCATTTCTATTAACTTTAGGAATCAGTTTCCCCGCACAAGCTCACGTTGGTTTACATTTCCATGACCATGAACAACAGGATTCCTCAACAGTAACATCTAGCTCGACAGAAACATCTAACTCGATTGATATCTATGATTTTTTGAATGGCCCCATTCCCACGGCTATCACTGATTATGTAGCCGGGTTAGATGATATCTCAGCGACATCTTTATTCTACCAAGATTTAGAAACTGCATGGGTTGCAGGTGGACGAATTTCCTTTGTTGAAACAGGCGAGACCACTAATGAACAATACACCCTATTAGATGTGGTTGTTGTCCCTGGTGGTGGTACTCCATTACACTTCCATGAAAATGAAGCTGAGTGGTTTTTCATGCTGGATGGTACTTTAGAGTTTCAATTAGAAGACCAAACAGCACTGACACCACCTGAAACGCTTATTTTTGGCCCCGAAAATGGCAAGCACGCCTTCCGAAATCAGACATCAGATTTGGCGAGGCTACTCATTTATTATGAACCTACAGGAGTTGAAGACTTTTTCCGGGAAGTCGGTCAGCCCGTAACAGATCCATTTAATCAACCTCCTGTAAATCCTGAAGAACTTTTGGAAGCCGCCCCAGCAAACGGGCTTATATTTCCTAGCTCACTAGAGTTTGCCGGTAATCAATTCTTCACTGAGGAAGGGTCTTCTGTCGCAACAGTAGATGTAATCCGCACTGGTGCTGTTGAGGATATTGTTGGTGGTAGCATTTTTCTAGGTACTGGAACTGAAATCCCAATTGAGTTTGGTATTGGCGAGAGTTTTCAAAGGGTAAATATTCCCCTACCTAATGACATTAACACCATTGACTTATTCTTAAAAAATCCTACGGGTGGAGCTTCTATTGGTCTGCTAGCAGACCAGGCTATTATTAGGACAAGATCAATCCCTGAGTCTTCTTTCCCTGTTGGTTTGTTAGCTTTTGGTACAATCGGTGCAGGTTTAATGCTCAAAAATCGCAAGTCAAATCAATGGAATGTAGAACGTAGTTTCATGTTTAATTCATCTAAAACAAAGTCTTCTAAAACTGTATAAACAGAAGTTTAGCGTCAGACTTTTTTAATCTCAGAAAATAAAAACTGGAGTGGAAAAAATCCTGCTCCAGGACTTAAATTGATAACTCAACTAGGACAAGGAGAAATTTTTGATGAGCATCACTATCGATCAAATCTTTGATGAAGATTTTTATCTTTCTCAATATCCAGAAGTACTTGATGCGATCGCAAATGGTACTGCCAACAGTCCCCTCGATCATTACCTAACAGTTGGTCAATATCAGGGTGATCTTCCCGGCAAACTTTTTAGCGATGTTTATGTCTTTGGAGATAGTTTTTCTGATGATGGGAATTTGTTTGAACTGACTAACGGTATTTTTCCAGAATTTCCAAATTTTGAAGGACGTTTTACCAATGGGATAATTTGGATTGAAACTTTAATCCCTGAGTTGGGTTTAGAGATAAATCCTGAAAATAATGTCGCCTATGGAGGTGCAACGACAGGAACCGATAATGTTCTCAATCCGAGAACAGATGTTTTACCCGATAACCTACTGCCTTTACCCGGAATCCAAACACAAATTGATGATTTTGTCGCCGAAAATCCTGTTGCCGATCCCGATGCACTTTACATGGTTTGGGGAGGAGGTAATGATTATGTAGGTTTAAGTCTAACGGAAGTTGATACACCCATTACCAACTTATTAACAACAATTGATAAGTTAGCCGATGCAGGGGCAAAAAATATTATGATACCTAATCTTTTTGATTTAGGTGCAATTCCCCTGGCTGTTAATGGTTCTCCTGAAGTTCAGCAAAGACTGGCACAAGCCACCCGAGATCATAATGCAGCGTTGCAAACAGCTTTAGAAGAAGTTGAACAAAATTCAGACATCAATATTATTCAGGTTGATATGTATTCAGCCCTGAATCAAGCTATAGAAAATCCAACTAACTTTGGGTTTTCTAATGTCACAGAGGCTTTTTTAGATACGAATGCAACCAATCCTGATGAATTTGTATTCTGGAATCCCATTCATCCTACTGTTAGTTCTCATAATTTATTTGCAAATCAGGCTCAGAAATCTCTTTCTGAGGTTTCTGAAGTGCTGAGTATTGTCGAAGCCACTCAAGAATCTCCCCGTCAATCTGTACCCGAACCTTCAATTTTTGATTCCGGATTGGTGATTGTATTGGCATTATTATTTTTGAGTCATAACTTATCAAAAAAAACAAGATAAATTATCTGGAATTAAGCTACATTTTGTAGTAAAAAAAACATTGAGAGGATAAAAAATTCAAACAAATCAAGCAAGATTTAATTATTTAAAATTTTTAATTATCAAAAAAATCAAAACAATTAAATCTTGATGGTTTCCTCTCAATTTCACTGAACATTTCACTGCCCAACCCAAGAATATTCAATGATTGAACTGTACACACATAATACCCCAAACGGTCACAAAATTTCTATTTGTTTGGAAGAACTTGAAATTCCTTACACTGTAAAGCATATAAATGTCTATGAGGGAGAACAATTCAAAGAAGAATTTGTTGCACTCAATCCTAATGCTAAAGTTCCAGTAATTGTAGATCAAGAAACTGGACAAACGATATTTGAATCCTGTGCAATTTTACTCTATCTTGCAGATAAAACTGGACGGTTAGTACCGCAATCAACTCAAGGTCGTTGGGAAGCAATTCAATGGTTGTTTTTCCAAGCGGCTTCTATTGGACCAATGTTCGGACAACGAGCGCACTTTGCCTTGTTTGCTCCTGAAAAAATCCCTTACGCAATTGAACGCTATACCAAAGAAACTGAAAGGCTGTATGGTGTCCTTGAACAACGTTTGAAGCAGCAAAAATATCTCTGCGGTGATGAATACTCTATTGTAGATATTGCCCATTGGGGTTGGGTTTATACTGCTAAACGTATGGGATTTGGCTTCGATCAGTTTTCCTGCTTAATCGCATGGCACGATCAAATTGCAGAACGTCCTGCGGTTCAGAAAGGAATTCAAGTTCCTGGACCTCTTCCTTTCTAAGTTCATCACAATAGATAGAGATGTCTGGTGCTATTTCAACAGAAATATTATGCATTATGTAATTTTCTGATTCCAGACATCTCTGGAGATGTCTATTGAAAAACACTATTCATCAAATATCAACAACCCATCACTTTTTGAGGATAAACTGATTTGCAAAATTTTTACAACTGATAAAACTCAACTCACGAGTTGTTTTTTTTGACTGTTTTTTAAATCAGTAATAAAATATGAGGATTTTTAATCCCTGTTATATCATGTTCGGATGATTAGTTATAAAAACTTCTTCACTTCAAACTTTGCTCTCTTCCTTCTGCCTTCTGCCTTCTGCCCTCTGCCTTTCCTCTGCCAAAGTATAAGTATTTAACCTAGGATGATATTATATCAATTTGTTTACTAATAATCAACTTAAGGGATATTAATTATATTTGATCAAAGCCGCAATCAAAAAGCTAATTTTCTCAGCTTTTTGATCAAAAAATAATCTTCAATAGTTTAAAGTTTATGTATTCATTATTTCAGTTTATTTTATCCCAACGTTCCATTCGTTATAGTCTATTGTGTGTACTCACAGTTTGGACAAGCTGGCTGATTATTCTTGAACCTAGTCGAGCTATTTATAACCTGATTGAACATTGGGAATTTGCCTTCACAATGGTCTTTGGTTCCATGATTGCAGGAGCGACAAGTATGGGAGGAGGCGCAGTTGCTTTTCCAGCTTTAACAAAGTGGCTTCACGTCTCTCCCCCTGATGCAAAACTCTTTTCTTTAGCCATTCAAAGTATTGGCATGAGTGCCGCATCTTTTACGATTGTGGCTATGAAAACTCAAGTAGAATGGAAGTTAATTCGTTGGGTGAGTTTAGGGGGAATTCCAGGTATTTTTATGGGAACAGCTTTTCTGGCTCCTTTACTTCCTCCCGAAGTCATAAAAATTTCATTTACAATGATGGTGAGCAGTTTTGCTCTCATTTTAATTCACTTAAATTTAACTAATACTGAACGAAAATTTACGATTGAACACTGGGGTAAACGAGAAAAAATTTTATCTCTAGTCGTCGGATTAATGGGGGGTATGATTAGTGGGTTAGTTGGGAGTGGAATGGATGTTTTTGCCTACTCTGTAATGGTGTTACTGTTTGGCTTGTGTGAGAAAGTTAGCACTCCAACGTCAGTGATTTTGATGGCAATTAATGCCGTCACAGGCTTTTTAATTCATAACTTTATCCTGGGGGATTTTGTTACTCCCGTCAGTAATTATTGGTTAGCGGCGGTTCCGGTTGTGGTAGTTGGTGCGCCAACAGGAGCAATTCTTTGTAGTCTGATGGAACGTCAAATTGTGGTTTGGATTTTGATTAGTTTAATTGGAATTGAATTGTTGACTTCTTTATTGTTGATTCCGCTCACAACATCCGTAGTTTCGGCTGGATTGTTTGCCCTGATTTTATTTACTTCATTTTATTATCTCATGTATCGCACAAAACTAAGATGCTCTTCTCAAGGGGTGACAAGCATTTCAAAACTATTGTGAGATAAAGGATCAACCCACATTCCGCACCACAAAATGTAGTATAGGAGAAGGAGTCAGGAGACAGAAGACAGAATTTTAGAAGAAAATCATAGCTGCCGTGAAGGCTAAAACCTTTATCTGTAAAAACTTTGAGATTTAATCAGCAAGCTCTAACTAAACCCTTTTTCCTTCTTCCTTGCAAACTTAACTCAAGCTTATCAACCCATTTTCTTCATATATACTCTTACCAAAATATCAGATAAAAATGAATCAAAATATTAACATCTCAGTCATCAGGGGTTCATTCCTAGATTTTGTTGCAGATCCGTTTTACTATCCAGAATTAGAAACCGTTCGTTATATTCATGATGGTTTAATGATTATCTCCGGAGGCATAATTCAAGAACTAGGAAACTACGACAAATTAAAGCCTAAATATCCTGAAATTTCTATTACTTCTTATCCAGGAATGCTAATTTTACCAGGATTTATCGATCTTCATATCCATTATCCCCAAACAGAAATAATTGCCTCCTCTAGTAAACAACTTTTGGAATGGTTAGATAAATACACTTTCCCAGCAGAAGGAAAATTTCAAGATAAAACCTACGCTCAACAAATAGCATCCTTTTTTCTCGACCAACTACTAAAAAATGCCACGACAAGTGCTTTAGTTTTAACCACAATTTATCCTCAGTCAGTTGATGCCTTATTTGAAGTAGCAGAACTACGAAATATGCGGATAATTGCTGGTAAAATGCTCATGGATCGGAATGCTCCAGATTATTTGTTGGATACTCCAGAAACTAGCTACGAAGATAGCAAAAGTTTGATTAAAAAATGGCATGGTAAAGGCAGACTTCTATACGCTATTACTCCGAGATTTGCCATTACTTCTACCCCCGAACAACTACATCTAGCTGGAGTTCTCAAACAAGAATTTCCAGATGTTTATGTACATACACATTTATCTGAACAAAAATCTGAAACTGAGAAAGTTGCCCAACTTTTTCCTAATAGTAAAGACTACTTAGATGTTTATGAAAAGTTTGGTTTAGTTAGTAATAAATCAATTTTTGCCCACGGTATTTATCTCAGTGATTCTGAATTTAATCGACTCTCACAAGCAGGTTCAACTATTGCATTTTGTCCGACTTCAAATCTATTTTTAGGCAGTGGTTTATTCCAACTACACACAGCAAAATCTCAACAAACTCCAGTGAAAGTTGGTTTTGGTACAGATGTGGGAGGTGGCACTAGCTTTTCAATATTTCAAACTATGAACGATGCTTATAAAATCTCTCAATTACAGGGACAAAATTTATCTTCTTTAAAAGCTTTTTATCTGGCTACTTTAGGAGGAGCAAAATCTCTATCCCTAGAACAGAAAATTGGCAATTTTGATGTAGGGAAAGAAGCAGATTTAGTTGTGCTAGATACCAGAGTAACTCCGTTGTTAAAGTTGCGGAATTCTCGAAATAATTCCGACTCATTAACTGACATTATTGATGAATTATTTACCCTGATTATTTTGGGAGATGAACGAGTAGTTCAAGCTACTTATTTAGCAGGAAATTTAGTTTATGAACCTAATATTATGTCCATTTAATTAGGGGTTGCTGATTAACTATAAAAGCATTGGCATATAAAGGTTTCAGCCTTCTTATATCATGTCCGGTTAAACAGTGATAAATAAATAACTACGGAGTCCTCAGGAGTCAACCCACCCCTAACCCCTCCCAGGAGGGGAAGGACCGAGTCAGGAGGAAAGAGGTAATAAAGAAGAACAACAGGAGAAGAAGGAGAAAGTTTTTTTATAACTAATTATCCGGACATGATATTAGGTTGAAAAAAAGTGCCAGCTTTTCGGTCAAGAAACCTCATGCATATTAGCATTTTGTGCAGACAAGGTCAGAAAAATTAAGGGATAATTCTTCCAACTACATCCTCTGTAATTCTCATTTATCCTGACTATTGACTCCTGATTCCTGACTTGGTCCTCCTGACTCCTACCCTCACCCATAAGACTTTTTCAGCAAACCCTAATTAGTTATAATAAAGCTCTTATAGTGTTTTTATTTGAACTGGGTAGTTCTACTCGCGTAATGGTGAAGATATATATTTTTGGTGTTGGTGAAGCGCGTGTATGATATTAATCGCGCATTACTTAGGAGTCAGGAGGGAAGAAAGAAGAAGTAAAGAGGAACAGAAGGAGAATGTTTTTTGTTTGCTGGCGCACAAAGCACGTTAACGCAGAGCGCGGAACGGAGTTCTATCCCTAATTATCTGGACATGATATCATACCTCAAATCACCAACGCCATATTTTTTAATTTCTTCCCACACTCCCCATCTCCCCACACTCCCCACGCTCTCTCTACCATTACTATGCACCACTACCTTGAACTGTTCCCTCTCTTGATCCACCTTCCCTTGCGTCTGCTACCGACGGGGGGTCGCACCGCTGTTGCCTCCTATACTACAACTTTAATACATGATATTGCACGCCTGTTTCAAAAATTCTTACCCCACCCCCTTCCGCAACAGTTTGTCTTAAAACTTCAGCATTACTAACAGTAACTCCTGCCAAATAATTAATCCCAAATTCCTTTAAATCTGCTAACCAAGGCATAGTCGGACCCATCAAAACTAACTGAGAATTTTTTGCCAACTCCACTAACCGAGGAAAGGTCTTATTAGCAATAGAAGTCGCTGTCAAAAACACCCATTCCGCCTCCGGTAATAAATATTCTGATGCAGTGTCGGGAAGATCATCTGCTCCCGGTTGCCGTTCGATGACAGTTATTTCCATCTCATTCTCATAACGAGACAACCGAGGATACCTACCAATAATAACAACTTTTTTTCCCCGAATCATTGGTAGAAAATATTCAAATACTGCCAAATTTCCTGGTCCGTATGGAGATAAGGGTTCCGCTTGAGTCGGAAGTCGAGATTGCCCATTTATCTCAGCATTAATAGCTGCCATTCCCACAGTTGCCTCAAAGCTATTCCAAGAGCGTAACCAGGATGCCAACTCTTTCACAGGTTTATTTACGAGAGTTCCCGACCAAGGTAATGTGCGAGTAACTGTACCCGGACTCATACATAAACCAATACTTTCGGTTTCACACAGAGTCCAGGTTAAACCGATTAATATTTCTTTGATCGGAGTATTAGTGTTCCCATAGTCTAACAACAAATCGTATATTTCTTTTGGATGCACCATAGTTATTTCAGTTATTAGTTATCAGTTCAGTAGGTTGGGTTGAGGAACGTTTGCGCAGCATTTCCAACGGAAAAACCCAACAACAATCTTTTTCCTGTACGGAAGTTGCATACAACGTCCCTTGCTTAATTTGAGAATTGAGAATTACCTCTGCTTAAATTTTAGTCGGTCTAGTAGGTTGGGTTGTTTGCGTTAGCATTGCGAAGCATGGCACCGTTTGCGGAGCATTTCCAACGGAAAAACCCAACAACAATCTTTCTCCGGTAACCAAGTTGCATACAACCTCCCTACCTCTGCTTCATCAAAAGGATACAAGAATAAATCAACTATTAAATTTTTTTAAAGTTTATTCCTTAATAGTAATTTTAGTTTATACATTTTCCCACTTCACAAAATCTTCAGAGAAATTACCTAAGAGAAATTAACCATAATCTTTACCAAAACTTCATATAAATCCAGTATTTTTCGACTATAATTACTCGTCTAGACAATATTTGAGGTTGGACTACTAACTAGCTGATAACTGAAATGACCCCTAAACCCCTGGAAATTACTTGCTCTCGTCATTTTCTCTCTTGGTTACAAGACCAGCAGATAAGTTTGGCATTCACCACCTATCAAACTAATCGCCTGTTCCTCATTGGTCTCAAACCTAATGGCCAACTTTCCAGTTTCGAGCGACTATTTGACAGAGCTATGGGGCTATGGGCGACTCCTAACCATCTTTACCTCAGTACCCGGTATCAATTCTGGCAGTTTGATAATGTCCTTCACCCTGGTCAATTGTACAAGGGATATGACCAGCTATATGTGCCCCGTATTGCCTACACCACGGGAGATTTGGATATTCATGACGTGGTGATGGGAAAATTCCCCCAGCAGAGCTTGACAAATAATTTTATTGATGTTATACCCCCCCCGCAAGTAGGGAGTGGGGGTCGAGTCATTTTTGTCAATACTTTATTTAGCTGTCTGGCCACCCTCAGTCACCAGTACAGTTTTGAATCAATCTGGCAACCACCCTTTATCTCTAAGCTGACACCAGAAGACCGCTGTCACCTCAACGGTTTGGCCATGGTGGAGGGAAAGCCCCGTTATGTTACCGCTGTTAGTCGTTCCGATGTCACCGGAGGCTGGCGAGAAAGACGGCAAGATGGGGGCGTGGTTATGGATATTGAGGCTAATGAGATTATCGCTTCAGGGTTCTCAATGCCTCATTCTCCTCGCTTCTACCAAGGAAAGCTGTGGTTGCTCAATTCTGGTACAGGGGAATTTGGTTATCTGGACTTACCAACAGGACAATTTCAGCCTGTTGCTTTTTGTCCTGGGTATATGCGGGGTTTGGCTTTTTGGCGTAACTATGCTGTTGTGGGGCTATCTAAACCACGCGATCGCTCTTTTTCTGGTTTGGCCCTTGATGAACGGTTAGCTGCAAAGGATACTAAGGCCCGTTGTGGCTTGATGGTGATTGATTTGACTACTGGGAGTATTGCCCACTGGCTGGAGTTGGAAGGGGTTGTCACCGAACTCTATGACGTACAGGTTTTGCCGGGAGTGCGACGACCAATGGCTCTGGGTTTCAAGAGTGATGAAATTTCTCGTTTGGTTACTTGTGCTGGTTTCTCTAGTTTCCAAGGAGAGTTGAGTGAAAGTCAAGAGTCAGAAGGTGCAGGGCAATCTCCCCCTACTGCTTTCGTCAGGGGGGGAATGGGAGATGAGAGGCAGAACACAGAAGAGAAAAATCAAGATTCAAAAGGTGAAACTGCCCAAGCAAAAGTTAAATACCAAGTGGTAGGAAACCTGAATGCAGCTAATACCTTACAATACGATGCTTTAACTTTTCCTAGCATCAAGAAACGCTGGCAGACTTTCCAGCAAAAAGGATTACTGGTAGGAATTTCTGCCTCTGTTGCAGGAGAAATGGTGGGATTAGCGATCGCCGAAATTACACCAACCCAAGAAAATACTCCCCAAGCAGAGGTACTGTCTCTGTTTGTTTTACCAGAATACCGCCATCAGGGAATTGGCACCACCTTGGTTAAATACCTGGAAACAGCCCTCGCTGCCCAGAAATGTCCCCAAGTCATAGTGAAATATCAAGCCACTGAACTGACTGCATCTGCCCTAGAACCCTTACTTAAACAAAGGCAGTGGCAGCCTCCCGAAGCTACTTTCTGGCTGGCGAAAATGTCAATGGAGAAAATAGCTCAAGCTCCCTGGCTATATAAACACATACTACCGGATTCTTTCACGATGTTTCCTTGGAGTGAATTAACCGATGCTGAAAAACAGCAAATTCAACAGACACTAGACTATCCAACTTCCCTGAGTCCCTTTGAGGACGATTCCCGGTTGGAACCCTTGAACAGCTTGGGGTTGCGCTATGGAGAGGAAGTGGTGGGTTGGATAGTCACCCATCGTGTCGCCCCCGACACAATTCGCTATTCCACAATGTTTGTGGCAAAGCGATTCCAAAAGTTAGGAAGGGGCGTTGCCCTGATTGCAGAGTCACTCAAACGGCAGATTGCCAGTCCGGTGCCTAACTGTACCTGGGCAGTGGCAATGGAAAACCAGCAAATGGCACAGTTCCAGCGCCGCCGTCTGGCACCTTACACCACTTTCATCAGCGAGTCGCGCCAATGTGGGAAGCGACTGAAAATTTAGCTGATGGTGCGACTTGTTCAGTCAAGGGAGAAATCCTTTGGGATGGCGAGAACTGGTAAGTAAACCACTAAAAGGTTTGAGAAGCACTTAAAATCCTTACCAGATGAAAATTACCCGAGTTTTGGCTAAGTAATATCTACCAAAACTTCTGGTTAACTAATCATTAATTGGAGAAAGATTAATCATGGCTACTTTTGCAGAACGAACTGGCACAGCAAACCCCTTGAATGGTGTGAATGTGGGAATTGCCAGTCACCCCACCTTTGCCGATATTGACGGTGATGGGGATTTGGATGCTTTCATTGGGGATCGGTATGGCAACATCAACTACTTTGAAAATGATGGTTCCGGCAACTTCACTGAAGTAACAGGCAGCGGTAACCCCTTCGATGGGGTGGATGTGGTATTCGATGCTGCCCCCACCTTTGCTGACATTGATGGTGATGGAGATTTGGATGCCTTCATTGGGAGCAAAAATGACTTTATCAAATACTTTGAGAATGATGGTTCCGGCAATTTCACTGAAGTAACAGGCAGCGGTAACCCCTTCGACGGGGTGGATGTGGTATTCGATGCTGCCCCCACCTTTGCTGACATTGATGGTGATGGGGATTTGGATGCCTTCATTGGGGGAGACTACGGCAACATCAACTACTTTGAGAATGATGGTTCCGGCAATTTCACTGAAGTAACAGGCAGCGGTAAGCCCTTCGACGGGGTGGATGTGGGAAGAGATGCTGCCCCCACCTTTGCTGACGTTGACGGTGATGAGGATTTGGATGCCTTCATTGGAGATGGCGATGGCCAAATTAACTACTTTGAGAATGATGGTTCGGGTAGCTTCAGCCAAGTCACGGGTAGTGGCAACCCCTTCGATGGTGTGGATGTGGGTAATGCTAGTGACCCCACCTTTGCCGACATTGACGGTGATGGGGATTTCGATGCCTTCATTGGGGAAGGCGACGGCACAATCAACTACTTTGAGAACATCACCCCTACCAACAATCCCCCTGTTGCCGTTGACGACACTGCGTCCACTGATGAAGACAGCCTCTTCAGTGGCAACGTCCTCACCAACGATACTGACCCCGAAAATGACACCTTAACCGTGACTGAAGTTAATGGTGAAGCTGCAGATGTGGGAACTGAACTCACCCTAACTTCTGGCGCATTGTTAACAGTTAACAGCGATGGTACATTCGACTACGATCCTAATGGTCAATTTGAGAGTCTAGGTGCTGGAGAAAGTACAACCGAGACTTTCACCTATACCATTGATGACGGCAACGGTGAAACCGATACAGCAACTGCCACTGTGACGATTGATGGTGTCAACGATGGACCCATATTAGCCCAAGAGATTGATGACCAAATCATCTCTACTAACGAGAACTTATCCTTTGATACCAGTGTCTACTTCAGTGATGTTGATACCAACGACACCCTCACCTATTCCGCTTCTAACTTACCAAGCGGGTTTAGTATTGATGCTAATACTGGAATTATCACTGGTAGCAGTAGTTCTGCTAGCATCACTCCCATAACAGTAACAGCGGATGATGGCAACGGTGGTACAATCAGTGATACCTTTGAGTTAATTCTAGCTAACAATCAAGGTACTCCTAACCCCGATGTGATTTTCATGGATATGGTCAGTGGTAATCGCATCAATGCTAAAGCCAGTGATGACGTAATCTTTGGCAGCTCTGCTAACGAGAAATTAGGTGGTTCCTTTGGCGATGACGAAATTGATGGTGATGGTGGACGTGATATCCTCACAGGTGGTTTTGGCGACGACACCCTCACAGGTGGAGATGGTGACGATAAGCTATTCGGTGGTTTTGGCAAGGACGTACTTCGCGGTGGCTTAGGTGAAGATACTATAGTTGGAGGATTTGGTCAAGATACCATAGTCATCGCTAGTGGAGAAGGTATGGATACGATCCGATTTTTCCAACATGGAGTTGATAAGATTGGATTAGCAGATGGTTTAACGTACAACGACTTATCCTTCTCTGGCAACAATATTATCGAGACTTCGACTAATGAAGTTTTGGCGAAGTTGCCCTGGTTTAATACCGCTCATCTCGACAGTTCAGATTTTATCGCAGTTTAAGTTGAGTTGAAATATTAATTCCTGTGGGTCTCTTCCTGCCTGTTAGTGCCTATTCCACAAAACTATTAAAAACGGGCAAGATGCCCATTCAACTGTAATTTTAGTGATCAGATCAAATCCTGATAGTTACCGAAAATTAAGGTATAAAGCCTTCTATTTCAAGAGAAAAAAGAAAAAGCTCACGAGGAAAAAAATATGGCAGTTCACCTTCCAGAACCATTTAAAATCAAGATGGTTGAACCAATTAAATTACTAGATCGTCAGGCTCGTGAAGCGGCCATCCGCAGATCTGGTTACAATATGTTTGGCCTGCATTCGGAAGAAATCTTTATTGACTTGCTTACTGACTCTGGTACCAGTGCTATGAGCCAAAATCAGTGGGCTGCAATGATGAAGGGCGATGAAGCTTATGCAGGGGCTAAATCTTATTTTCACCTGAAAGAGGTGATTGATGAAATTTTTGGGTTTCCTTATTTTGTCCCTACCCATCAAGGAAGA
The DNA here is from genome assembly GCF_010692685.1 of Okeania sp. SIO2F5. Taxonomy (NCBI): domain Bacteria; kingdom Bacillati; phylum Cyanobacteriota; class Cyanophyceae; order Oscillatoriales; family Microcoleaceae; genus Okeania; species Okeania sp. SIO2F5. The sequence continues at coordinate 29,447 of NZ_JAAHGU010000059.1, forward strand.
GCAGCCGAAAATATTTTAGCTACTTGTGCGATCGCACCTGGTGATTACATTCCCTCAAATACGCACTTTGATACCACTGATGCCAATATCCGTGCCAAGGGGGGGTATCCTGTCAACTGCATCATTGAAGAAGCATATCAGACCAATATTTTTCACCCGTTTAAGGGAAATATGGATTTGTCAAAGTTGCAAGACTTTATTGAAAAAGTTGGGGCCCAAAAGATTCCTTTTGGGATGATTACCATTACCAATAATGCTGGAGGTGGTCAACCAGTTTCTTTGGAAAATTTGCGAGGGGTATCTAAAATATACAAAAAGTTTGACATCCCTTTCTTTATAGATGGTTGTCGATTTGCTGAAAATGCTTATTTCATTAAGTTACGAGAGTCAGGTTATAATGATAAAACTATCTTAGAAATTTGTCAAGAAATTTTTTCCCTCGCTGATGGCACAATTGTTAGTGCGAAGAAAGACGGTTTGGTTAATATTGGTGGTTTCTTAGCCATGAGGGATCGAGAACTATTTGAGAAAGTCAGTAATGAACTAATCCTGCGCGAAGGATTTACTACCTATGGTGGTTTAGCAGGGCGGGATTTAGAGGCGATCGCAGTTGGGTTGCTTGAAGTTCTCCAAGAAGATTATCTTGCCTATCGTTTAGGACAAACAACCTATCTGGCAGATCGTTTACAAGAACTAGGAATTCCAATTATCACTCCTCCAGGAGCTCACGCTTTGTATGTAAATGCTGGTTTACTCTTACCTCATATTCCCCCGATAGAGTTTCCAGGTCAAGCCTTAGCAGTAGAGCTTTATTTAGAAGGAGGAATACGCACAGGAGAAATTGGCTCTTTTGGTTTTGCTCATCCCCATCCTGAGACTGGTGAAATAGTTCATCCTCCATTTGAGTTAGTTCGTCTGGCAATTCCTCGACGAGTTTACACTCAAAGTCATCTGGATTATGTGGCTGAGATGTTAGCCCAAGCAATACAAAAGCGAGAACAAATTTCAGGTTATCGAATAGTTGATGCGCCGAAGTTATTACGCCATTTTACCGGGAAACTAGAACCTATTCTTTCTCCTCGGAATTAAATCCTTGAGATTTTCAACTTTCAACTCATTCAATTTACAATTTCAATTTACCGTTATTGTTATGTTACAACAACAAACACATTCTTACCCTGAAAATATTCGCAATGTCTTAATTGTAGGAGGAGGAACCGCAGGCTGGATGACAGCGGCTTATCTCAATAAAGCGTTTGGACCTCAAGTCAAAGTAACACTGATGGAAACTCCTAGTGTTCCACGAATCGGGGTAGGAGAAGCAACCGTTCCGAACCTTCAACGAGCGTTCTGGGATTTTCTAGGAATTCCCGAACAAGAATGGATGAAGCACGTTAACGGAGCATACAAAACATCAATTCGTTTCGTAAATTGGCGCAAGTGTAAACCAGGTGAGAAGTCTAATTATTTCTATCATCCCTTTGGAATTTTGCCTAATATTAATGGGATTCTTTTAACTCACTATTGGTATCATCAAACAAAGGGTTCTACTCCTATTGAGTATTCTTGTTTTCGCGAGCCTCCTCTCCTAGATGCGAACAAGGCTCCAGTTTTTATGGATGGTACTTCAGCAGTTCCCCATGCGTGGCACTTTGATGCCAATCTCGTGGTCAAATTTCTCTCCGAATGGGCACAAGAACGGGGTGTTGAATTAATGTTAGATTCCTTAAAAGATACGACACTCGACGAGCAAGGTAATATAACATCTATCCATACCAAAAATGGTCGGACGGTAGAGGCCGATCTATTTATTGACTGTACTGGATTCCGTGGCTTGTTGATTAATAAAGTTTTGGGTGAACCGTTTATTGACATGAGCGATTACTTGCTCTGCGATCGGGCGGTATCGGCGATAGTTGCCCACGAGGATGAAAAATATGGCATTGAACCTTTTACGAGTTCTTTCGCACAAGAGGCGGGTTGGATTTGGAAAACTCCATTAATGGGACGTTTTGGGTCTGGCTATGTTTATTCTAGTAAGTTTATCAGTGAGGATGAAGCCGCCACAAAATTCTCTAAGTTCTGGAATCTTGATGAATCGAAAACAGAGCTGAGACGCATTCAATTTAAAACAGGTCGAAATCGCCGATCTTGGGTCAAAAACTGTGTTAGTATCGGACTGTCTTCTTGTTTCTTGGAACCTTTAGAATCCACTGGTATTTATTTTATCACTGGTGCGATTTATCAGTTGGCAAAGTATTTTCCGACTCGGCAAATTGAACCCGCTTTACGAGATCGGTTTAATCGCGAAATTGAGTATATGTATGATGACTGTCGAGACTTCATTCAAGCTCATTACTTCACTACAACAAGGGACGATAGTCCTTTTTGGCTTGCCAACAAGCATGAACTAACTGTCAGCGAATCGATTAAAGAAAAGATTGCTCTCTATAAAGCAGGACTCCCAGTTAGTCCATTGCCTTCAAATGAAGATAATTATTATGGCAGCTTAGATAATGAGTTTCATAACTTTTGGACTGATGGCAGTTATTACTGTGTCCTATCTGGTTTAGGCTGTCTTCCCGAACAATCTCATACCCAGATGCACTACCATCCTGATCGGGTTGAAAAGTCATTAGAAATTTTCAAGCAGATTAAACAACAACAGCAAGAACTCCTAGAGCATTTGCCGAATCATTACGACTATCTGCGACAACTTCATCACGTTACTTGAAAGCTAGTAAAGCTAGACATTTGCCATCTAGTCCAGTAGGGTGCGTTACAGCGGTTTTCATTTCAGTAGACCACAGTAGGGGTGATTCGCCTTTGCGGAGCATTCCGGAACGGAAATCGCCCCTACTCCCTAATTTAACAAAGATTTATACAAAGATTCTAATTTAGCAGAAACATCTGGAGGTTTAGCCGTAAAACGAATATAAAAATTACCATTTTCTCCTGATTTCTCTAAAACTTTGCCATAAACATCCTCACTTTCTTTTCCATCCCAGATAAAATTAAGCTTAATATTAATCAAAGCTGGTGGAAGATGATCTCGTGTTTGCACAACCTGAATTTCTGCTTCTTTTTCTGATAATTTGATTAAGCTTCCTTTTTGCAAACAATCACCGACATTTTTGCCATCTAATACTACATAATTTAGAGATATTGTTTCTGTGAGTGGGAGATAATGTTCTTCTTCTTTTGTCAAAAATAAATTATATTTACCATCAATACCAGCAACATCATAAATAGTAATTGGTTTTTTAACTCCTTTCGGCATTACTTCTTTTTCATCATTAATTTTAATTATCGGTCCCACTTCTTTTAAAGTTGTCTCAGAAATTAAAATTTGACCACCTGTAGTATAAGATTCAATCCGATAAGTTAAATTTACCTGACTGCCTACCACACCATATTTTGTCCGTTTATCAGAGCCAATATTACCAACAACAACTTCTCCAGTATTAATACCAATTCCCATTTCTAATGGCGGTAAACCCCATTCTTTCATCTGTTTATTCACAGGTTCCATTGCTAATTGCATATCAATAGCACAAGCAACAGCTCTTACCGGGTCATCTTCTCTAGTTATAGGGGCACCGAATAAAACCAAAATTCCATCCCCCATAAACTCATCAATAGTTCCCTGATACTTAGTAATTACATCTGCCATATATCCCAGATAAAAGTTAAGAATTTTCACAACTTCTTCTGGTGTTATACGTTCTGATGTGGCAGTAAATCCTCTTAAATCGGAAGTTAAAATTGTGATGTTTCGGCGTTCACCTCCTAGCTTTAATCCTCCTGGACTTTCTAATAAAGTAGCCACTACTTCATCAGTTAAATAACGACCAAAAGTTTTGCGAATATCTTGTGCAGTACGAGCAATATAAGTTGTAATTGTAACTGCTGATCCAGTCAGACCTAAAAACGCAGGAATTACTGGCAACCACCAATTCCATACAAAAGCAGTATAGGTGCTAGCGAATAAGACTATACCTGAAGCGAACATTGTCAAGACTTTCCAAATAGAAAAATAGCTAACACCACCAGCAGTACGCCATTTCCAGGTTGTAGCTGCTCCCACCAAAGACCAGAATAAAATCCACGCCCACTCAAGAGGTTCCCCCCAAATATGAATCAGAGAACGACCATCCATAGCAGAACTAATTAGTTGACTGATTAGATTAGCATGAACTTCTACCCCGCTCATGGGTTCTAGAGTTTTAATTAAGTTACTACTGTAGGGAGTAGAAAATAAATCATTAAAGCCTTCACTGACTGCTCCAATCAAGATGATGCGATCGCGACCCCAATCAGCAGGCACTCTGTCTTCAAGAATATCCATCATGGAAACAATCTCAAAGTAACGACTCGGACCCCGGTAGTTTAAAAGCATTAGATAACCACCTGCATCTGCTCTAATATAACCACCATCATTGGCTTCAAATGGCTCTATTATTGTCTTTCCTAGCAGAAATTTGTCACCATCAATTTTCTCTAGACTAATATCAAGAGTATCTAAATAACGCAAAGCAATATGAGAAGCAAAACTCCAGACATTTTCTCCGTTTTGTAGCGTGATATATAAATAGCCTCGTCGAATTTTTTTATCTGGGTCTACCTTTACATCATTAGCACCTGCTTGATGATTAGTTTCCAGAGCTGGTGGTGCTTCTAATACGTCATTTTGCCTTTCCCCCACTACTTTTTTAATTCCTACCAAATTGGAGGTAGACTGGAATACTTTCACTAAGTCCTGATGGCCAGGTTCTACAGGTAAGTCTCGATAAATGTCTAAACCAATAACTTTTGGCTCCATTGCTTTTAATTTATTCAGCAATTTAGCGTAAATAGCGTCAGGAAAAATTGGCTGCCCGACTGCTCTGACATCATCTTCATTAATACCTACAATCACAATGCGATTGTCTGGACTCTCCAAAGGCCGTAATCGCATATATTGGTCATAAGTTGCCCATTCCCAAGCTTGTAGTAAGCCAAGAAAACGTAGTATAATTACTAACCCTGTTACGGTGGGGGCGGTAATCCATACACCATACCACTGATAAAAAAAATTCTTGCATTTATTCCATAACATTGGTGTAAGCTGCTCTGTAAAAATTAAAAGTTTTTGGGGGAGGGTAAAAAAAACAGATCTATCTGCCCACCTTTACCATGAAATCAATGTGAGAGTAGTTTACCAGACTCAACTTAGTTACTGACAGCTATTTCAATGCTAACTTAATTTATTCTTCTACTTGACAGCAGGGTGCAAAGGGTTCAGAAGCAATCTCGTGTAATCCTACTGATGTGAGTAATTCTTCCCACTCTGTTGGGTAAGAATTGCGTAACTCGGCCACGGTAGCGATCGTTTCATTCCAAATCTTTGCTTTTGCATATATTTCTGCTTGTTCAAGGGGACTAGCATTTTTTAAGCTATTTTCTAAGTCTGAACTGATTTCTACTTTTTTGACAATTCCTTCAACAGATTCGTTAGCACTGTGATCCCATTCATCACAAATCATCGCAAATCTCCAAGTATATTCTTTATTAGTTGTCAAACTTACATTTTTTGGCAGTGCAAGTTTGACAATACCAGAAGTCTCGGAAATATCTAATTTAGTTAAATAGATGCTCTTACCTGATTTATCAAATACTTCAAATTCTGCTGACTTTGCTTCATGTTCGGGAACATACACGAAAAACTTGGGATGATCGGCAACTGTTGTTCCGACATTATCTCCTGGCATTAAGGCTGTCAATTTGGTTTGACCAGGAGTACAGTAGGATTCTGGAGCGCGAGTACCCCCACCTCTTGTTCTTCCTGAGCTTGCTCTTTGTGGCCCAGAAGGAAATTCTACACTAATCAACAATTCTGCGGTTGACTGTGCTTGTACTAACTGCACGCCTGAAAAAGTTACAATAATTGGGGATGTAGCTAAAGCCAAAAGTCCCCAAAACTTGATATTTTGCCTCGCCATAATCAATGATATCTCCTTTTTTTGATATTTTCACTATTTTGTATAATTTTAACATATCTCTAAATCAGTTTTTATCGATATATTAATTTACTTCATACTTTTAATTATTTATCTTTGATAGATTATTACTGATAATTAATCTGAGATGCAGTTGAATTTTTATACATGAAGTGATTAGAGGTCAGGAAAAAGAATAGAGTCAAGAAGGATAGGGCAGAATAAACTTTTTTGAAAGCTCATTAAGCGGACATGATATAACCTATTAAATATTGCTAATCAATAGAAAAAACCACAAAAAATATTTACGCTATATCTTGCAGTAGAGGAGTGAGAAGATCAAAAAATTGTTGTAATTTGTTCTTCATATACTAACTTAAAGATCGATATAGCAATCCTAAATAGGTTGCGGGTAATCAAAAAGTAAATAAAAAAACTGAAACTCTTACCTGTTCTCTGTTCCCAGTTAAGTGTTCCCTAAAAAGCAGTAAGATTTTTGACACGAATAAAATAGGATTGCTATATCAGCAACCAAAAGGAAAAAAGATTAAATTTTGATCTTGATAAAAAAGTTTATGGATAGAGGTAAAGTCCTACTAAATTTTTCCAGTAATTTCCTCTAAAAGTAACATTTTTTTGGGAAAATTCTATATTTAGCGAAATTGGATTTGTTGGATTTGATATACTAAGTAAGGGATCATCAGAAAGTAAATCTAAAATAGATCTGAGAGGATAGGCAAACTGATTAAGTATAGTCATCAAGGAAGACAAAATAGAACAACATTTAGGAAAATCTTGATTTGTTGGTGTAGCTACCATTTGAATCAGTGAACAGTTAACAATTATTTAATTAGCATTCTGGGGAGGAACTGCGGAATTTAGGTGTATGATGGAAAATGAGCAACCCGCCACAAAGGTGCAGCACGCACTTTTCAAGCAGAAACGTGGGGGTATTAACCTGTTAAAAATATTAACTGTTAACTGATGAGTGATAAATAACATCTTTAAATACTGAGTTAATTGACAATATCTCACAAAAATTTTTAACAATAGTCTGTTTTTTTAGGAGATGTATTATATAAAGTTGTTAGTGATGTATACAAAAATTGTCTACTTATCCGGCCTCTCTTTTTGAATAGTCCCAACCTGGTGAAAAGATAGTTAAGCTACTCTATATAAATACAGCTTTTTATTTGGGCAAAGTATATATTCTAGCTTAAAGGTAGCAATGCAAAGGTTATTTTCCTTAAAGTGAAAAAAGCTGTAAATACTTTTCACATATTCTCTCAAATCAGGCTAGTAATTATTACTCAAAGCCATTAATATTTTGAGTCTGTCGCTCAAACAACCTGACATTTACAGTAGCAGATTTAAGAAATGAGGTAGTATGACTATTTTATTATTAAAACAACTCGGTTTGATTTCTGTTATACCTATATTTTTAATAATATCTTTTGAGTATCCTTCTTTGTCAAAAAATTATACTCAAAATCAAAAATTATCAGATCATGAAGCAAACAATATATTAAAACTGAACAAACCTCAATCTACTAAACTTCAAAATCAACCTGCTAATAAATATCTAAAAAATAGAATAGAAGTATCTGAAAATGGATGTATAATTAAGAACTTGAGATTGAGAAATGGTATGAAGATCAAAATAAGACAAAATTGCAATTAAGTGAAATTTAAAAAAAATCAGGTTTGAAGAAGGAGTTAGGTAGGCGAGCCGTCGGATTGGTGACGTACAGGAGTCATAAAAATGTGGTCTATGGGGATTCTAACCCCAGCAACCACATTTGCACCACAGGTGATGATGGGTTATTAAACCCATAAGGGATAAAGATAAATAATACAAGTATTTTACAGCCAAAAATAAGGAATTAAATTAAATTTACCGATCATTATTGAAGTCTTAAAAAGTCAAATAATACTCTAGTAATAGCAATTTAAAAAAGTAATACTTAACAATAAATTTAAGTAGGCAATAAACCTTTTTAAGCCTAATGTTGTTGGTATCCAAAAAATAATTAAATATTTTAAATACTACCCATTTTAACTTGCCATTAGAATTAGAATATATTTGTTGACTGCAATATCCGAATTCAGCAAGGTAATGCAACTATGACACAAACACCACCACCTCGTCCCCCAGCTCCTCGTCCTCCAGGAGGCCGTGGTTTACCGCGTCCCCCAGCTCCACCTAGTCCACCAGCAGCAAGAAGACCGCCAACATCTCCTCCAACTTCTGCCGATCCTCCAGCATCATCAACACCTGTTTCTCAACAACTAATTCCTCCAACGGAAACAGCACCAGTACCTCAAATAGCAACTCCTGGTAGTCCACAACTGGGTTATGGACAAATTCCGCTGACAGATATTGTCCGGCGAGCTAATCAAGAAGGTGTTTCAGATGTTCATTTAGGGGTGAAAGAAATACCACGGTTCCGCAAACTTGGAGACCTTCTACCGCTTGAATATCCAGAAACTGACTTGAACACCTTTATGTTTTGGTTGCGAGAAATTCTTACAGATGAAGAAATTCGTGGATTCCAAGAAAATCTTGACTTTGATGGTGCTGCGGACTTAGGTTTTGTCAGGATTAGGATTAGCTTGTTTGACTCTCTTGCAGGTCCAGGGATGGTTTTACGACTGATTGGGTCTAAAATCCTAACTATGGAACAACTTAAATTGCCAGGAGTCTTTAAGAAAGTCTGCCATAACCATAAAGGGTTAATTTTGGTGACCGGACCTACCGGTTGTGGTAAGTCCACCACCATGGCGGCGATGATTGATTATATGAACAATACTTTTCCTTATCATGTCATCACTATCGAAGACCCTGTAGAATTTGTCCATGAAAGCCGAAAATGTTTGATCAAGCACCGGGAAGTAGGTAGACATACTCTAAAATTCTTCAATGCTCTTAAAGGTGCTCTCCGTCAAGACCCTGACTTAATGTTAGTAGGGGAAATTCGAGATAAGGAAACGGTGGGAATTGCAATTAAAGCTGCTTCTACAGGACATTTGGTGATGGGAACATTGCACACCAACAGTGCCATCAAGACTCTGACTCGTATTTTGGATATGTTTTCTGCTGAGGAGCAACCAGCGATTAAATTAGCTCTTTCAGAAATTCTGGTAGCAATTATTGCTCAGTTGTTGTGCAAAACTACTGATGGTAAGCGGGCAGCTTTCCATGACATTTTGATTAATACTGATGTAATTAAGGAATATATTATTAAAGACCAGTATGAAGACATTAACCAAATTATGCTCAAAGATACTTATGAAGGTATGATTACTATGAATAGGTCTTTGTTTGAGCTTTACCAAGAAGGTCGAATTACAGAAGAAACAGCAATAGATCAATCTCCTTACCCAAATGAAATGGCTATGATGTTACGAGGTAGAATTTAAAAAGATTGTGAAGTTTTAAATTTTAAGTTCTCAGGATGAACTAGAGTATAAGTTAAGGGTACAGTTTTAAGTTAAGCTAATGCCTTAAGCAGTTGAGTTTAATGGAAAAACTCAAAAGTCTGTAGTCGATCCTAATTGATTTTCTTGAAACCAGATCCAGCAAAATTCCCCCTGTTGTTCAAGGGTATTGCCTTGTTTACACCTGGGGGGGATTTAATTTATTGTATAGACCCAAGTAAACAAAATCGATGGCATCTACACCTCTGTGTAGAGCTACAAGAAATATTGGGGTTATCAGAACCACCTCATTTCTTAATACCAGGATACACTGCAACTATTGATAAATGGCTAGACCATAGTACTCAAGAAGTCCAAGTTTCTGCTGAAGCTTATGCTCCAGTCTTAAGATATCAGATATTACTTAATGCCATTTTTAAGACTGATGACTTGATTTGGCAACCTGCTCCTTGGTCAGAGGAATTTTGTAATCCAATGGTAATTGCTAGTTATTACGACCAGTTTTCTCAACTCTGGGAAAATCATGACCTTGTTGTACATCTTGAGCAGCAAGAGGTTAATCTGGATTCAACTCCAGAGAAATTTTTGACCTCCAGTCTCGACCTACAACTAGAAAAACCAAAAGTTCAAGGGTCTGTTCTTCGCTTATTTGTATCGGGTAACAATATTGGCACTGAGCGGACTCTCAAGAGTCTGCACCAAATATTAGAAAAGTCTCTTTCTCATCCTTATACTTTAAAGGTAATAGATGTGTTGCAAAATCCGGAACAAGCTGAAGCAGATCAAATTACTGCTACTCCTACCCTGATTAGGGTTTGGCCTCTACCTGTGCGGAGAATTGTTGGGGAATTTAATGATGTGGAAAAAATTATTAAGTTGTTGGAAGGTGTTAATTCTAGATTTTAAATGTTAGATTTTTTTAGCGTTTGGTAGTAAAACTTTTCAAATTTATAGTGCTACGCGCTAGGGAATAGGGAACAAGGAATAGCAAACTGTCAAAGGGTTTTAGCATTGAAAAATGTCCTAACCAATTCTTGTAGTGCTATAGTATGAAACAACCTATGACATTCCAGCAGCTAAGATGAATTTTTTAGTTGCTGGTAATGCTTGTATACTAACAATTAACTAACTACGGCTTGCTGATTAAATCTAAAAGCATTGACATATAAAGACAAGTGCCTTTTTGGGGTCGAAAAAAGTGTCTGGTTTTCAGCTCTTCATACTCATGCATGGAGCGTATTTTAGGCTCATAGTTGGGCAGAAAAATCATTCTTACAATTGTTATATCATGTCCGCTTAATTAGTGATAATACAGTTTTTAGGTTGTAGGTTGTAGGCGTTATATAGAATCCGGTTATATAGTATATGTTTATAACTATACTTAAAGCCTTCAATCTCCCCTACTCCCCTACTCCTCTACTCCCCCGAACTATATAATAAGTGTTCAACCGGATTTGATATTACTCCTACCTTCTCGCTCCCGATCCATTTCTCCCCTCCTGGGAGGGGGAGGGGCGAGGGGTGGGTTGTCTCCTACCTCTACTACAAGACTTTTGAGCGCAAACCCTAACTAGGTAAACAGACATCAGGAGCGCACAAACCAGGAAAATTTACGGTTGTGACTGGCTTTGTTGCACAAAAGATGATGTTTAGGGTAAAAATAAAGAAGTCAAGATGGTACACGAAACTACACTCAGCAGATATGAGTAAGAGTAAGTCTAAATCCAACTCCAAGTCCTTGTATCGACTCAAAAACTGGTCTGAGTATGATGCCTCCTTAAAGCAGCGAGGGAGTCTCACTTTTTGGCTGACTCCAGAGGCCATGGAGCAGT